>JAUNBU010000025.1:13557-17010 GCA_030526925.1 Bacillota bacterium
TCCAGACGTATCCTGCGGGAAAGGTCCCCGTCTCTGCCGATTTCTTCTACCGTTTCCAGTATCTTACGGACCGGCTTGAAGCCTCTGCGGGTAATGATGTAGCCGCCCAGCGCCGCCAGGATCACCAGCGCCGGGAATGCGATGGCAGCGATGCGCAGCATGAAGGAAAAGCTGCTCTGCTGTGCGAAATCCTTGACGACGCCCCGCACCCACAGGTCGTTACCGTCGATATCAAAGAGGCTGTCGTAGACGTACCAGGTCTCGCCTGCATCATCGTGCAGCTCCCGCACCTCTCCGTCCTTGAGGGCGGGCAGCGTGGAAAGCTCTGCCGGACGTCTGCCTTCTACCAGCTCTTCATCCTCGTCGTATACCCCCAGGTAGACTCCGTCGTCGTAAAAGTTCAGATCGTCGTCTATGGTGAAATTCTCGCCCACGGATTCTATCTCCTGGCTGGCATCGGTGACGGAATCCACCAGCCTGGTCCGCGCCAGTTCGCCGGCACGGACGTTGCCCGTGTATGTGAGGATCACCAGGAAGCTTCCGGTGAGGATCACCAGAAACAGGGTGTACCAGATGGTTATTTTAGTTGTAATTGATAGTCGTTTCATTTATCTTATCCCGTCGGGTCCTCGCGGCCTCCTACTTCACCATGTATCCGGCGCCCTTGACCGTGAGGATCTTCTTTTCCTCGAAGCCATCGTCCACCTTTCGCCGCAGATGATGCACGTAAACGTCGATGACGTTGGAGCCCCCGTCGTAGTCGTAATTCCATATGTGGTTGGACAGCTTATCCCTGGAAAGGACTTTGCCTTCGTTTTGCATCAGATATTCCAGGATGTCGAACTCCTTGGCTGTCAGGGAGAGCTCCTTGCCTGCCCGCTCCACGCGTCTTGCGGAGGAATCCAAGGTCAGATCGCCGCAGGTCATGACGCTGCTGGCTCGCTCTCCGCCGCGGCGCACCATGGCCCGCACTCTTGCCATCAGCTCTTCGAAATCAAAGGGCTTCACCAGGTAGTCGTCGGCTCCCGCATCAAGACCCGCCACCCTGTCGTCCACAGTTCCCAGCGCCGTAAGCAAAAGCACCGGAGTCTTGTCGCCGCTGCTGCGCATTTCCTTTAAAACGCCAAGGCCGGTGATCCCCGGAAGCATGATGTCCAGGATCACGCCGTCGTATTCGGCGCACCTGAGAAAGTCCAGGGCGTCATCGCCCGTATAGCAGGCGTCCACGCTGTAGTGCTCGCCGGTCAGCTTTCTCACTATGATTTCATTCAGGTCCTTTTGATCTTCTACTACAAGTATTCGCATTTGGATACAGTCCTCCTGATGCTATTGTACCAGTCAAAGATTAAAAATGCATTAAAAATCTCGGCAAGTTGATGCCGAGACCTTGAGATTCTTGAGTTAAATTTCTGCATCCATGTATTTTTCAAATTCCGCCGCCGGCATTGGCTTGGCGAAGTAGTACCCCTGGATCATGGAAATGGGATATTGGCTGATGATCTCCAGTATTTCTTCCGTTTCGACGCCTTCTGCAACCACGCGGATATCAAGTGTCCTGCACAAAGTAATGATGCTTTCGATGATGGCAAGGTCTTTCTTGTTATGCTCTGCCAGATCTATGATAAAGGAATGGTCTATTTTTACCGAGTCCGCCGGCAGATTTCGGATCAGCAGCAGCGTTGAATATGCGATCCCGAAATCGTCCAGGGATATCTTGAATCCCCGGCTCTGTAGCTTGCGGAAGCTCAATGTCAGATTTTCGAAGTCGTCCACGTCGGAGCTTTCCGTGAGCTCGATGCAGATCCGGTTGGGATCCAGCCGGTACTCTACCGCTTTATCGATGATGAATTCCACGAAATCAGATTCCTTGAACTGAAGGTATGATGCGTTGACGCCTGCCATCAGGTCAGGGTATTTCTCCTGCCACGGCTTGATCTTTCGCATGAATTCTTCGGTTATCCAGTATCCCAGCTCCCTGATCTCTCCGCTCTGCTCCATGACCCTGATGACTTCCGATGTGGTTACGTTTTTGATCCTGTCGTCTGACCAGCGCAGCAGCGCCTCGCACGAACACACCCCATGGCTTTTCACATCTACGATGGGCTGGAAATATAATTCAAATCCGTGAAAATCGTTTTTGATGGAATCGGTGAGGATGCGTCTCAGCTCGTTGGTGCGGTTATGCTCGGCGGCTATCTCCTGTGAAAAGAGCACAAGCTCTCCTCGGCTGAATCTCTTGGCGTGCTCCAGGGAGTGCTCCATGTTGCTGATCAGTTCTTCCCGGTCCGTTCCGTCTTCCGGGTACAGCACTGCCCCGCCGGAAATGCTGAGTATGATGCTCTTCTCCTGCCAGCTGCCCGTATGCTGTGCGATGAATTTGATGTCCTGGAACAGTCGATCCGTCTCCGGAATGCCGTAGCCCGGCGAAACGAAAATGAACTCGTCGCCGCCCAGCCGATAGAGCTTCTGGTCGCCACGGCAGTAGCGCTCCATTTCTCTGCAAAAGTCTACCAGCAGCTTGTTGCCAAATCCGTAGCCGAAGTTGTTTATCACAGTACGGAAGCTGTCTATCCCTATGAGTAAAAGGCTTCCCGTGCCTTTGGAAAAGTCGTTTTTATTGAATTCATAGATGGTTTTAAGGTTGGTGAGGGGATCGTACTTGTTCTTCACATCCAGACGTGTCATCATTCCTGCAAAGGTTCTGGGCGTGCCTTCTTCGTCGCATAAGACCGTGCCTCTGCATTTGAGCCAGACGTATTCGCCCTTGCTGTTCAGCGCCCGGTATTCGCAGCTGTGATGCTGCTTTTCTCCCGAAAAAACCTTACTGATGTCCGTCTGGTACATGGCTCTGTCATCGGGATGGATCCGTTCCATCCACACTTCCTGGGTGTTTTCCAGGTACTCGCTGGGTATATCAAAATAATCGACCGCATTCAGCGACCAACGTGTCAGGTTCTCAGCCATATCGCATACGTATACATAGACTTGCTCGGATGCAGTTGCGAAGGCTTCAAAGAGTTCGTTATTGAGGATTTCGCTTGTGTTCTTGTTTTTCATCTTCTTTCTCGCTTATTTGACATAACCCCATATTATTATACTTCAATTTGAATAAAGATGCAAACTAAAACGCAGCGGGGTCGGTCCGCAGTCAACTATGCTGACATAGCCAAAAGGAGACAGGGGTTTCCGGTTGCGATGTCCTCTCTTCGTTGCGGATTACGCCACCGGAAACCCCTGTCTCCTTTTTATATTATTGTTTTATCCCTTTTATAGTAGCTGTTTAAAATGCGGGCCGGCGACAGCTGCGTTTTGCGGGGAAGCGCGCGGGGGCGCTCCTGCGGATGCGTTCTGTGTCGCGGCTGTGAATTACGTGCGGGCTAGTGCTGTTTGCGTTTGGTGGTGATGATGGTTGTGGCTATGCCCAGGGCTGCCAGGATCATGGCGATGATCACC
>JAUNBU010000026.1 GCA_030526925.1 Bacillota bacterium
CATATCCGAGGCGGTCTCGCTACCAAGGAAAAGTATTTACATATCAAAAAAAATTGAATTATGCTTAACCAAAATCAATCCCGCCTCTTCAAATACGAATGCGGGATTTTTGCTATAGACCGTTTTGAGTTGCTTGTACACCCGTTTACCCTTTTCAACAAGACCCTTTCATTTTGCCAGATCAATCAATTGATTCGCATGATCCGCCAAAAATAATGGAATGTTGAGCAAATCATCGTCTAATCTCAAATTGTTCAGCGAGAATCTTATTCTTAATTTGATTTTATCATTGAATTTTTCTTTATATTTCTTTAAGCTTTTTGATTCCACGCTGGCAGCCGCTTTGACTTCTACCGGAATGATATCATTCTCCCTCTGGATCACAAAATCCACTTCGTAAGGTGGATTACTTTGCGACCAATATCGCGGTGTTGCTTCAAATTGACTACTCAAAGCTTGCAAAATATAATTCTCGGATAATGCACCCTTAAATTCAATAAACAATCGATTGCCTTCACCAAAGGCCGTCGGCGCAAGAAGAGCTAAACGGCGGAGCAGTCCAACATCCACAAGATAGATCTTAAAGGCAGACAAATCATCATAAGCTGAAATGGGAAGCCCCGGAGCAGTGCTGCGATAAATTTTTCGTACAACATTGGCATCGACCAGCAACTGTAAGGCATCTTCATACTCACGTGCTCTGGCCCCCTCCTTGACTACCTTATAAAGAAATTTTTTGTTTTCTCGAGCAAGCTGTGACGGGACTGACTTCCAGATCATTGAAATTTTAGGGAATTCTTTGACATCCGGATGCTTTGCAAAATCTCTTTCATATGCACCGAGAATATTAGAAAGAACCGTTTGCATTGCATCCACATCACGATTCTCCGTCCACATCAATACGGATTCCGGCATCCCTCCGGTAACATAATACATTTTCAGTTTCTCAAAAAGCGGATTGAAAAAAGCATCGGGAATCGCTTCCAATGTGTCGATATTCTGAATGTAGCTTGCAAAATTTTCATCCCCATTGGCCAGAAGAAATTCCGTGAAATTCATTGGGTCCATTTGCATAAAGTCCACCTTGCCAACGGGGAAGGATGAAGGCTTTGCAAGGGTGATCCCCAGCAGAGAGCCCGCACAGACAACATGATATTGAGGTGCGTTTTCACAGAAATATTTCATAGCATTTATGACATTTGGGCAATCTTGCACCTCATCAAAAATGAGCAATGTTTTTTCGGGGAAAATCTTTTGTCCGCTTGCCAGCATGAGGTTCTGCACGATACGCTCCACATCACATTATTATTAATGTTTAAGTGCTATTATTCACATTTTTATTTAATAATATGCGATTTTCCCAAAAAAACAAGCACAATCACATTGTTTTTAATGTTTTTGTGCTTGCAGTAAACTATAACCTTGCCAAACTACGCATAAATCTTCTGCTCCAATCTTTTTCCTACCTCCGTCTGCCTGCCATCAGGTTGTCCACCACAAAGAGCAGGTAGCTGATGCCCAGGAAGACCAACAAGGTTATGATCAAGTTCATTCCCAAGAGATTAAAGTACGGGATGGCTGCCAGGGAAAGACCCAGCCTGTTGATGAGAAAGACTGCCAGATTGAAGATCACCGGCAGTATCACCCAGATGGCAGGGCTGTAAGCCGTGAAGCAGCCCTTGACGCAAAACAGCAGATAGTCGGCAAAGGCCATCAGCGGAGCGGCGAAATACAAAAGGCAGCCCGCAAGCCCCAGATTTTCCACGGGGCTCCCGCCTGTCCCAAAATGGATGAAGTAGTAGACGATAAAGACCACCACCATGTAGATGGTGACTGCGCCTCGCAGTGCGCCTCGTTCGTAGCCCGGTCTGGCGATTATCAGGTAGGCGAAGTAAATCAGCGCCAGCAGGTTGGCGATCAGGGCGAAGTCGCCCATCACCGTATTTAAGCTGAATCCTGAATAGATCAGCTTCATGATCAGACCTGCTCCGCAGACGATCATAAAAATCACTCTGAAAATTACTGCGATGGTGTTGTTTCTGATATACATCGTTTCTGATTGCCTCCCGTTTCCTCGCCTCTTGACGTCTTATGTTTGCTGTCTCTATTATATCAGCCAAATCCCGCTTTGTCTTTTATTTTTTCCCGGCCTCCAGCGCCGCCTTTACAAAAGCCTTAAACAGCGGATGGGCTTTGTTGGGTCTGCTCTTAAATTCCGGATGGTACTGAACGCCGACAAAGTGGGCGTTTGCCGGGATTTCCACCGCTTCTACCAGTCTGCCGTCTGGAGATGTGCCTGCGATCTTCATGCCGGCAGCCTCAAACCTTTCTCTATAATCGTTATTAAATTCGTATCTGTGCCTGTGCCGCTCGGAAATTTCCGTCGTTCCGTAGGATTCGGCCATGATGGTCCCTTCGGTTATCCTGCAAGGATAGGCTCCCAGCCGCATGGTGCCGCCCTTGGGAATGTCTCCCGACTGGTCCGGCATGAAATCGATGACCTTGTGAACGCAGCTTTCGTCAAATTCTCCGGAGTCTGCATCCTCGATGCCAAGGACGTTTCTCGCAAATTCTATGACGGCGATCTGCATCCCCAGGCAGATGCCGAAGTACGGAATGTCCCTCTCCCGTGCGAATCTAGCCGCCGTGATCTTTCCCTGTATCCCACGGTCTCCAAATCCACCGGGAACCAGAATGCCCGTCACATCTCCAAGGAGTTCTTCTGCGCTTTCCTCGGTCACCTCCTCCGCCTCGATCCACTTTATGTCCACATGGCAGCCCGTTTCAAATCCGCCGTGCCGCAGCGCCTCCGCCACCGACAGATAGGCGTCGTGCAGCTTGATGTATTTGCCCACTACGGCGATCCTGACGCAGCGTGACCGATCCTTGATCCTCTCCACCATGCGCTTCCAGTCCTCCATATCGCACGGTCCGGCATTTATGGAAAGTTCTCTGCAGACGATCCAGGAAAGCCGGGATTCTTCCAACATCAAAGGCGCTTCGTAGAGCACAGGCAAGGTCCTGTTTTCGATGACGCAGTCCGGTTTCACGTTGCAAAAGAGTGAAATTTTCTCTGCGATGCTGCTGTCGATGGGTTCGTCGGAGCGCATGACGATGATATCCGGCGAGATGCCCATGGTCTGCAGCTCCTTTACCGAGTGCTGGGTCGGCTTGGATTTGTGCTCGCCGGAGCTTTTGAGGTAGGGCACCAGCGTCACGTGGATGAAGAGGCAGTTTTCCTTTCCCTGCTCCAGGGACACTTGCCGTATGGCCTCAAGGAAAGGCTGGCTTTCGATGTCGCCTACGGTCCCGCCTATCTCCGTGATGATCACGTCGGCCTTTCCCGTCTCGCCTACGTTATAGATGAAATCCTTGATCTCGTTGGTGATGTGTGGTATCACCTGCACCGTGCTTCCCAGGTATTCCCCCTTTCGTTCCTTGTTCAGTACGTTCCAGTACACCTTGCCTGTAGTCAGATTGGAATATTTGTTGAGGTTTTCGTCGATGAACCGCTCGTAATGTCCCAGGTCCAGATCCGTCTCCGCGCCGTCCTCCGTCACGTAGACCTCGCCGTGCTGATATGGGCTCATGGTCCCGGGATCCACGTTGATGTAAGGGTCCAGCTTCTGGGCCGCTACCCGAAGGCCTCTGGCCTTTAATAGCCTCCCCAGGGACGCCGCCGTAATGCCTTTTCCAAGACCGGAAACCACTCCGCCCGTCACAAAGATATATTTTTTCATCAGATACACCTACCTTTCCTTTTGATAGTCCTTGAGATATAAAGGTCACCGCGCGGATCGCTTTGCTGTCTTGAGGGTTTCTTCAGCTGCGTTCCTGCGCCAATGAAAAATGCACAAAAAAGAAAAAAGATAAGGTGTCCGGCTTTTGGGTGAGAAGGATAACCCTGACCCCATTTCATGCCGTCTTCCTTATTTCTTTTATTTTTTGTGCACAAATTTTACTTGAATATTATACTACGATTTTCACCCCACCGCAACTGTTTTTTAAAAAACAGCACCCCAAAATCCTACTTCCACAGCTTCTTCAGCTTAGATTCGTAGTTGCGTTTGTATTCGTCGTTGGCTGTCATCTTGTACTTCTTCAAGACCTTTTCTGCCTCCGGATTTTCTTCCTGCTGCTGCTCGTACAGCTTCTGCTCGTACTCCGTCAGGTTCTCAACGTCCTTGATATGCGCCTTGATAGGCTTAGGCAGCACCAGCGTATAGATCATCGGTGCGATCAGCAACAGATGGAGGGCCGTCCAGATGACTGCCATCCAAATGAATGTGTCCGCCGTCCACACCATCGCCGCCAGAATACCCAAAACAACGATAACTACCGCCCACAGAATGAAAGTAATGCATCCCTTATCCAAAAATCTCAGCTTCTTCTGCATGGCTTCATCGTACCAGACGGTGGCTTTTCGCCTCTTTTTCAGCACCTGATTCCACCTGTTTCTGGTATAAAACAGCTTAAAAGCCGTCTTAAAATCCTCAAAGGTCGCCTTCGCTTCGGGAATCTCCTCCGGAACATAGGCTTCTTTATTGTAGAATATCCGGGCGAAAATGCTTTCCCCCTCCCCCATTATGGAAAGGGCACACTCGTCCCCTGTCTCCAGGTCCAACACCAGCTGCTGACCTTCCTTTATCATGGTGGTCTCGCCATTGACAGAGGCGATTATGTATCCTGCGGTGCAGTAGATCCCGTAGGATGCGTGGGAAAATCCTTCCTGCAAAGCCACATCCACCGGCTTTGCCTCCGCCCCTGCGGTTATCGCCGTCAAGGTCCCGCTGCAGCCCTTTTGCACCATCAGATTGTAATCCCTGATCTTGCCGAAGCACTTGGTTTTGATGGCTCCGTCGAAGCTGTCCTGCTCCATGGCCTTCAGGCTGACAGACCGCTCCTCTCCATGCGCCAGAACCGCCTCACCATCCAGCACCATAAGCACCCTGTCATAGTCAGGCAATCTGGTAAATGCCGACTCTTCCTCATCCACCGTGGCGGAGCTGAGCCTCCAGACGAAGTCCCTCTCCAGGTACTGCGCCTGCTTCGGATAGATGGCGAGCTCCGTAGTGCTGCCACCCGACCACTTGTTTACTTTAAAGTTTTCTTCTTTGTAAATATGCTTTTCCATGACTTGATTATATCCTTTTCTCCGACAAATAGCAATGGCTTAGTCCTTATCTATATCGCTGAAGCCTCTGCCTGCGCCCCACACCGTTTCTACCCTGGTCACGGTGACAAAAGCATGAGGATCGATGGATGCCAGCTGTTTTTTCACCTGCACGCTTTCCCTCGGCGAGCACAGCAGCGTCAGCTGTCTCATGCACCTGTCCGTATACTCCCCCTTGATCTCAACGCTGGAGACGCCGCGATTCAGATCCTTGATGATATAGTCCCTGATTTCTTCGTACTTCATGGTTATAATAGAAAGCTGCACCACCTTGCTCTCAAAGCCGTACATGATGATCTCCGATGTCTTGGTGATGATAACCTGGGTAATCAGCGCATAGAGAGCGATATTTCGCCCGTACACCAGCGCAGACCCCAGAATGATGATCGCATCTATGCACAGCAAAATCTTACTGAGCCCCATGCCCGGCGCCATCCGCTTCCTGACGATCTTAGCGATGGCGTCAGTCCCAGCCGACGCATAGCCACGCCAGAACACGAGCCCGATGTAGATACCCGTAAACACGCCGCAAAACACTGCCGCCAGCAGGATATCCTTATCCTCCAACAGCTCGATATTCAGCTGCTCGAATATGAACAGCACCGCCGGATACATGATGGACAGCAGCAGGATCTTCTTGACCTCTTTCCACCCCAAAAACACAGCCACCAGAACCACCACAATAATTGACAGCCCGTAATACAGTATGGAAAAGTCCACCTCTACGAACTTCTGAATGATCCTGGCAATGCCCGTGATGCCGCCGGAGGTCAGCCCGTTGGGTATCAGGACCCCTACTATAGAAAAGGCGCTGACGCAGCAGGCGATCAGAAGGATCACAAAATCCAGGGAAAAGTCCTTTACAGCCTTCTTCGTAAAGGTGTTCTCTTTCCAAGCCTTCATCTTGCCCCATGCCAAACCTAATTTATCTTTCATCTCCGCCTCCTGTCGTTTCATTGGTCTTATTGAACAGCTCTTTTGTCGTCTCCGTCAGCCCGATTTTCTTTCCGGCCTCCGCCTGTTTCCTGTCTATCCGGCAGCAAAACCTTCCGCCCAGCACATCGTATCCGCTGACGCTCCACACATCCGAAACTTTCTTATGATCAAAGGCAATGCGCCCCGCTCCCCGGCTCATAACTGCCTGAGGTCTATGGACCTTGCCGTCATAGTGAAAATCCACGCTCCAGCATTTCACCAGGCTCAGGCCGTCTTCCTCCTGATACCGCAGGATCTCCCCCTGCTCGCGATCGGCAACCCCGGAAAGGTCCCCTCGATGGCGATAGCCGCAAAGCTGCAGAGTGTCCCTTTCCACGAGAAATTCTGGCACGCCCATCTCTGATGCAATCTCATGCGCCATGCATTCCGAAGCGCCGCACTTTCCATGAACATCCGGCTGCTCTTCCACAGAAAACGCCGCTTTCAGTGCTGTCAGCCTGCCGATCTGCGATGCCAGGGAAAGGCGCCCCTCGTCGCACATGATCCAATCTCTGTTCATGCCTGCGCATACGGCGCCCAAAGTCCCCGAGCCTGCGAAAAAGTCGGCACACAAATCTCCCACATCGGAGCAGGCTTTCACCAGCCGTTCTATCAGCTTTTCCGGCTTCTGAGTGGCATATCCTGTCCGCTCTTTTGATGTCCTGCCCACCATGTCTAACTGCCACACGTCCTTCATGTTTACCATGGTGTACCAGCCCGTTTCATCCTGAAACTCTTCCACCCCTTGAAACCGATAAGGCTTCAGCTCCCTGTTATAGGATTTTTCCCGAAGCACGTTGAATTTATAGCCTGAAGTTTTACCGTAGAGCAGCAGATTATCGTGCTTTCTCGCAAAGGACCTCTTGCTTGCCCCTCCCGATTTATATGTCCAGATGATCTCATTTATGAAATTCTTTTCGCCAAATATCTGATCCAGCAGCACCTTGGCATAGTGGGTCACGTGCCGATCGAGATGGACGCAGATGCACCCTTGCTCCGACAAAAGCTCCCGCATCATGAGAAGACGCACCGTCAGCATGGCAAGGTATCCTTCCATCCCCCGGCTCCAGGAGTCGTCGTAGGCCTCTGTTTTTATGACCTTGGAAGTGCCCAGATGCTCCGATTCCAGCTGAATGGACGCCTGGTATTTGCTGCCAGAGAAAAATGGAGGGTCCACGTAGATGAACTGGATCTTGCCTGCCATGTCTTTTTCCTTCAAGAGAAATTCCATGTACTCCAGATTATCTCCCAGCGCCATCCGCCCGACGGATTTGGCCCCGGCGTTTTCCCCAGGCCCGCCGCCGGATCCTTCCTCTATGATCATTTCCAACTGGGCCGGATCCCTCTCATCCTCGCCGCTTCTGTACCCTTCTTCGTATGCTTCCGTAACGGCGAAAGACCCGCATCCCGTTTCCGATATGCGTTCCCCGTATTGCTTTTTTCCTTCTTCATATGCTTTCACAAGGCCTGTCAATGACATCATGGCAAAAGCACCTCCGTCAAATCTTCGCGGCCCGCTTTTTCCAGGGCCTTCCTCACCAGATTGCGATTCTCACCTTTATGAAAATGTAGCAGCGCCCGCTGCATCTTCTTTTCTTCCGCCGTCTTGGCCACGTAGAGAGGTTCAAGGGTAAACGGGTCCATCTCCGTGTAATACATGCAGGTTGCCAGGGTTCCCGGCGTCGGATAAAAGTCCTGCACCTGGTCCGGCACGAAGCCACTTTCCTTCATGTAAAGCGCCAGTTCAACGGCATCCTCCAACGTGCTTCCCGGATGGGAAGATATGAAGTACGGGATCATGTATTGTTTCTTGTCCAGCCGGCTGTTCATCTCATCATAATCACGTGCGAACCTGTCGAATATTTCTTTCGGCGGTTTGTGCATCTTCTGCAGCACGGCCGGCGAAACGTGTTCCGGCGCCACCTTCAATATGCCGCTGACGTGATGGTGGCACAGCTCTTTTAAGAACCTCCGATCCTTGTCTGCCATCAGATAGTCGTAGCGGATCCCCGACCGTATGAACACCTTCTTTACCTTGGGCAGACTTCTCACCGACCTCAGAACATCCAGGTACTCCCCGTGATCCACCTGAAGCTGGCTGCATGGTTTAGGGAAAAGGCAGTCCTTGCTGCCGCACATGCCATGCTTTATCTGTTTTTCGCAGGACGGCATCCTGAAATTTGCCGTGGGCCCTCCGATGTCGTGGATATATCCCTTAAAATCCTCCCGCAGCGTCAGCTTCTCAGCCTCCGCCAGGATGGACTCCTTGCTCCTGCTGCGGACCTCCCTGCCCTGGTGGTAGGTGATAGCGCAAAAGGCACACCCGCCGAAGCAGCCGCGGTTTGCGGTTATGCTGAACTTTACCTCTTCGATGGCAGGCACGCCGCCTTGCTCTTTGTAGATGGGATGGACTTCTCCTGTAAAGGGCAGTTGGTAGAGCATATCCAGCTCTTCCCGCTCCAGAGGCTTCTGGGGCGGATTCTGGATGATGCAGATATGTTCGTCGTAAGGCTCCATGAGCCGCCTGCCGGTTACCGCATCGTTGCTGCGGTATTGCAATGCAAAGCTGCGGCAGTAAGCCTCTTTGGAAGATGCGATTTCTTTATAATCGGGCAGGACTATGTCGTCTTCGTAGACTTCTGCGTCTTTTTTCCTGACGCAGGTTCCCCTGATCCAGTCAATATCCTTAACATCGATACCTGCATCCAGCGCTTCAGCGATTTCTATTATGGCACGCTCGCCCATGCCGTAGATAAGAATATCGGCTCTGGAATCCATCAAGATGGACCGTCTCACCTTATCGTCCCAGTAATCGTAGTGACCAAGCCTGCGCAGGCTTGCCTCCAGACCGCCGATGATGATGGGAACGCCTTTGTATGCCTCTCTCACCCGGTTGCTGTATACGGTGACTGCCCTGTCCGGTCTTTTGCCTGCTTTTCCTCCCGGCGAGTAGACATCCCTCCTGCGCCTATGCTTGAACACGGAGAAGTGATTGACCATGGAGTCCACGTTGCCGCTGTTTATCAGAAAGCCAAGCCTGGGCTTTCCAAAGGTCTTAAAATCCTCTGCGCTGTGCCAGTCCGGCTGAGCCAGGATCGCTACTTTAAAGCCGTGGGATTCCAGAAGCCGGCTGATGATGGCAGTACCAAAAGAAGGATGGTCCACATAGGCGTCTCCCGTAACCAGTACGAAGTCAGCCTGCTGCCATCCGCGCTCTTTCATATCAGCTTTATTGACGGGCAAAAAGTCCCCTGCGCTTTCCATCTCTTTCATCCTTTTGATCGTCCCTCTATTTAACGAATATTCGACCATAATATCCCGGTTTTCTTTGTAATAATAAACCCGCCCTTGTGGGCAGGCTTATTATACCATATTTATTGGGCTTATTGTGACAGATTATATTTTCGTAACATAGGACAAATGGATCCAGTAGCCGTTGCTCTTAAGCTTGCCCCAGTTGCCGCTGGTCTGGCTGATGGTATGTACTCCGGTCTTGATATATCCCTTCTTGGCATAACCGGTGCCCGGACCTGTCCGCATATTCAGACTGGTAACGCTCACCTTCACGTTATACTCCCCGTCCACCGGGATCGTGTAGCTTAGCTTGATCCAGTAGCCGTTGCTGGCAAGCTGCCCCCAGCCGTTTTGGGTGTCTTTGATATCGTAGATAGCGTTTTTAGTCGCCTTGCCTTTCTTACTGTAGTTAGTCCCGGGACCTGTTCGCATGTTCAGATCCGATACAGGCACCTTGACCTGATACAAGGTTGCGGAAACATCGCTGTCATCATCAGTCGTAGTCGTATCCGGAGTCGTAGTATCCGCTGGTGTGGTGACGGTGACATCCTCAACCTTGCTGGTATATGACAGGTATATCCAATATCCCGTATCCGACAGCTTGCCCCAGCCGTTGCTGGTCTTGGTGATGGTGTAGGTCCCCGGCTTGATATAGCCCTTCTTGGCATAGCTTGTGCTCGGGCCTGTCCGCATATTCAAGTTGCTGACGCTGACTTTCACTTGATAGTTGGCAGCTGTTCCCGTATCCACGATGGTTTCCGAAGCCGTCTCTACCTTGGTAGCATAATTGAGGCAGATCCAGTATCCGTTGCTGGCAAGTCTTGCCCAGTTGCCGCTCTGCTTGTCCACCGTATAGGTCCCCGGTTTGATTTTTCCGATCTTGCTGTATCCTGTCCCCGGTCCTGTACGCATGTTCAAATCGGTAACGCTGACCTTGACACTATAGCTTACATTTGCCGCTGTAGCATCAGCCGTGTCATTTATGTATATATATCCTTTGAGACCTGTTTTGTTCCATGGTGTACCGTAATGAAAATACAGCGATGATGCGGATGTCGGTTTAACGCTGGAAAGCTTCCATCCCGACTCCGATACGTACACCTTCCCGTTGACCACCTTCTCCACGATGGCAACATGAGTGGTGTAACAAGCTATTGCACCTGCCTTCGGTGTACTGCCGTAAGGATAGTAATTGCCGTTCTTATTGATCGACCACCACTGAGATGCACTCTTTCTGAAATTGGTATTAAATGTCTTTCCTAAAATTTCCCCGGCTCTGGCATAAGCATACCAGGTGCAGTTGCCGATGCAATATGTTCCCCCGGACAGTCTCTTTTGATTCGGTCCAAGATCATACTTGTAATAAATATTGTTATTGGTGTAGTAATATGCCTTTCCCGCCGCCGATGTAAAGGACGGCATGGATGTACGCACCGTCATGGCGCCGTAGGCTTCTTCCTGCATCAGCGGCGCAGTTATCCCGAATGCACCGAATGCGAGAAATAAAATCAGAACTACCGATAAAATTCTTTTTCTCATCTGTTCCCCCTTCTTAATCTGCTGATTTCTTCCTTAAGACTTTCCACATATCCTATAGGATATACCACAACAGGAACGATGTGTATCTCACCGTTCTGCTCGTAGATTTCCAATTTGTCCCCTTCCTGAAGCTTCAGCTTGGTGACTATCCCCTTGGGTATGGTCACCTGTGACTTTCGCCTCAGTTCTGTGATCATCTTCATTGGTAAGAAATTCTCACTTTCCTATTTTCTTACTTTCACACCACATTGTATCACCAATCCCCATAAAATGACAATTAAAATCACGCAAAAACAAGAAAAAACGATGTCAACTTTTTGCTTTGTCGACATCGTTTCGCTTAAATACTCAATATGTTGTGGTCTATCCCAGGAACTGCTCTACGGCTTTCTTTACATTATTGCCGTCAGCAACGCCCTTGACCTTTGGCATCACCGCACCCATGAGCTTACCCATGGAGGCTTTGCCGCTTCCCGCATCCACACCTATTTCAGCTGCTGCGCCTTTGACCACATCCATGATCTCGTCGTCTGTCAGCTGCTTCGGCATGTATTCTTCGAGAACTTTGATTTCTGCATTATAGGCATCCAGTAAATCCGTTCTTCCGGCCGTTTCGAAATCAGCGAGGGCATCTTTTCTCATTTTTACCTGTTTGGCTAAAATGGACGCAATCCCTGCATCATCCAGTTCTTCCCGATTATCAACCTCGTACTGCTTGATGGCAGCTCTCACGAAGCTGATGGTATCCTTCCTGACTTTCTCTTTGTTTTTCATCGCTTCCTTAAAGTCAGCGTTCAATCGTTCTTTTAAGGTCACTTACAACACCTCTAATCTATGTGTCTCTTTTATGTGTTCAGCCCAACTGCCGGTCACTAATACTTCTTCGCCTTTTTCCTTGCAGCTTCGGACTTCTTCTTTCTCTTTACGCTAGGCTTTTCGTAGTGCTCTCTCTTCCTGAGTTCAGACATTACTCCATCTCTGGCGCAAGATCTCTTGAATCTCTTAAGTGCACTTTCCAAGCTTTCATTTTCTCTTACTATTACCTGTGCCATTCCCTGTTTCACCTCCTGACCTTATCGAAATCATTGTAAACCATCAAAACGGCTTGCCTATAACGTTGCTATTATACTATTTTATGCCAGGTTATGCAAGGATTTTTTCTCCGCCGACTCATTGTCGGCGCGCCTTTATGTCCTTATCAGCCCGGCGGCCAGGTCAGCTTTCGCTTCCCCAGAAGGTGGAAATGGATATGCTTCACAGTCTGGAATCCGTCTTCTCCGCAGTTGTTGACCAGGCGGTAGCCGTTTTCCAGTCCCAGCTCCTTGGCAATATCCTTTACCTTGATCATGATGTAGCCCAGCAGATCTTGATCCTCTACGCCAACATCATCCATGGACTCGATGTGTTTTTTCGGTATGATCAGCACGTGTACAGGAGCCTGTGGCTCCAAATCATGGAAACACAATATCCTCTCGTCTTCGTAAACTTTATTGGAAGGTATCTCGCCCTCTGCTATCTTGCAAAATATACAATCGCTCATCCTTTCACTTCCTTTCTGCGCCGGCAATTCATCCGGCAACTTCGTCTTTCACCCTTCATTTATTATATCGTCTCTCACTGCTGAAAGCAAATGCAATAATTCCGGCGTCTGCCGCTATCTGATGAAGTTCGTAGCGATTTTAGCTTCGTATTCCGGTGCAGGCACGCCGGCTTTCTTTCCTGCTTCGATGGATTTCAGCAGCCACGCCATGTTTTCTCCCAGAGTCCGCATGGTCTGCATGCCTTCTTCATCCTTTAAAACTTCCTCCGGCGTATTGCCGTGGACCTGATTCCAATACTGAGACGTGACTATCGGCATACAGTTGATACTGAAATATTTGTTCAACTGGTCGAATGCTGCGCTGGCGCCGCCCCTCCTACAGGATACGATGGCTGCGCCCGGCTTTCCCGTCAGCTTGCCGCTTCCTGCGTAAAACAACCGGTCCATAAACGAAGTGATCTGTCCGCTGGCAGCCGCATAGTGTACAGGCGAACCGATGATAATTCCATCCGCTTCTTCCAGCTTCGGCAGTACGTCGTTGACCTTATCCTTTCGCACGCAGCTTCCCGTTTTCACACAGGCTCCGCAGGACATGCATCCGCCCAAAGGCTCATTGCCCAGACAGACGATTTCCGTGTCGATCCCGTGCTTTTCCAGCACCTTTTCGATTTCCGTCAGCGCTGTGTAAGTACAGCCCTTATCGTGTGGGCTTCCATTGATCATCAAAACTTTCATATATTTTTCCTCCTTACATTAAATCGTAAATTTATCAATATATCATCCGTAATATTTCTATGTTTTTCTTTAATCCTATCGTCAACTCGCATCCTCAGCATTTTATTTGCATTGGTTTTCGCCTATGATTTCTGCCCTCATTCCGTCTGCAAAAGGCGCCAGCAGCTTGACGCTGACAAAATTATTCAGCTTGTCCTGTGCCTCTGCCAATTCAGGCTCCTCGTATTTGATATAGACTCTCGTATAGTTCCCCGTATATCCGGTGATCATCTGTCTGTCCGGATGGATCTCCTCCAGCAGGACCTGCGCCTTTTTTCCCTGCAGGGAATGGAAAAACTCCCGCGCTGTATTTGCTCCTATTTCATGCAGCTTATCGCTGCGTCTGTTTTTTACCTGGGGCGCTACATGGCCCGGCATTTCGGCGGCCTTGGTAAAGGGCCTCTTGGAATATTTAAAGATATGAGTCTTGCAAAAGCCGCATTCTTTCACCAGGTCGCAGCTTTCTTCAAAGTCCTGCTCCTTCTCCCCCGGAAAGCCTACGATGATGTCGGTGGAAATACCGTAGTCCGGGTCGAAGTCACGCAGCACCTCGACGATCTCCAGATACTGCTGCCTATCGTATGGCCTGTTCATGGCCTTTAGGATACTGTCGCTGCCGGACTGTGCCGACAGATGCAGATGGTGACATAATTTTTCATACCGCAGCAGGCGTTTTACATACTCTGCATTGACTACTGCCGGTTCCAGGGAACTGAGCCTGATTCGAAAATCTCCCGGCAGCTGATCCAATGCTGCGATCACCTTTTCCACGCCGCAGGGCTGCAGGTCGCTGGCCGTTGCCTTTTCAGCATCCACCGGCCTTCCATCCGCTGTCCGCTGGCCTATATCTGCCCTTTCCATATCATACAGCGCCGTATTGATTCCCGTTAGCACCAGCTCCTTATATCCGCTGTCCAAAAGCTGCCGAGCTTCCGCTACGATCTCCTCCAGGCTCCTGCTTCGCACCTTGCCTCTGGCATATGGTATCACGCAGTAGGAGCAGAATCTGTTGCAGCCCTCCTGGATCTTGATGTACGCCCTTGTCCTGTTTTCCGTACTGGTGACCGTGCCCATCTCATCGTAGACGTCCAGCTCCTCGTAGCCCTTGACGTGCAGCTGCTTTGTGCCCTCCGCCTGAAACGCCTTTACATAGGAAACCAGCCTGCTCTTCTCGTTGGTGCCTGCTACGATGTCCACGCCATCCACCGCCGAAACCTCCTCCGGCTTGATCTGGGCGTAGCAGCCCGTCACGGCGACCACGCTGTCCGGGTTCACTTTCTTCATCCTGCGGATGTACTGGCGGGATTTTTTATCGGCTATGGCCGTAACGGTACAGGTGTTGATGACGTACACATCGGCGAAATCCCGTTCATCCACCACCTGATAGCCCTGGCTTCTGAAATTCTCTGCCATGGCTTCCGTCTCGTATTGATTTACCTTACATCCCAGCGTATGAAAAGCGACTCTCATCCAAACCTCCGGCGCCCGCCACGGGGCTATATTTTTTCTCAACCCAGTATAACACAAGCCAAAGATTCATAAAACCGTAAAAGATCTCATATTTTAAAATATGTCACTCAGGAGGTTTCCATGAAAAAGAAAAAAGCGACTATTATAGCGGCAGGCGTGATCTTGGCCAGCACTGCCTTTTCCATATGCTTCTTCGCGCTCCTTTCCGAGCCGTTTCTTCTCACAGCCAATAAAAAAACCGAGCCCAACGAGCCCATCAAATGGGTGGAATTCAACGTTCCATATGAAGCTATGAAGCAAGCCATGGAGATCGACATCGACAGCTACGATGAAGAGATACACGTGGACTGGGTTGACATTCTGGCATATCTGGGCGCCAAATACGGCGGCGACTTCGGCAATTATCAGCAGGAAGACATGGATCAGTTCGTGGCGAAGGTAAAGAAGGGCAAGTCGGTCGCTACCATAACCAAGGACATGAAGTACTTCGACTACTACAGCCGGGCATACGGCGCCGTCTTAAACGGATTTTTGGGAGAATACCAGATCAAGCTGCCGGAGGAAAATGCCTCTCAAGGCTCCTCCCAGGAAAGCTCCGGTGAAAAGTCCGATGCCGGAAGTTCAGGACAGGGCTCCGGCTCCGACACCAAGGTCACATGGAAAAAGGCCTACGGCCTGAAAGCCTTTTCCCCTATCGCCGAAGGATTCTACTACTCCGACTTCGACGACTTCGGCGAAAGCCGCAGCTACGGCTACAGCAGACGCCATCTGGGGCACGACATGATCACCTCCGTGGGAACGCCTGTCATCGCCGTGGAAAGCGGTACCGTTGAGGCTTTGGGCTGGAACCAGTACGGCGGCTGGCGCATCGGTATCCGCAGCTACGATACGGAACGCTACTATTACTACGCCCACCTGAAGAAAGACACGCCCTTCGCGGAGAACCTTTACATAGGAGCCAACGTAACAGCTGGCGACGTGATCGGCTACACGGGGCAGACAGGCTACAGCATCAAGGAAAACGTCAACAACATCGACACGCCCCACCTGCATTTTGGACTGCAGCTGGTCTTCGACGAAAAGGCAAAGGACAGCCCGACGCAGATTTGGATCGATCTCTACGACATCACCAGGCTCTTGTCGGAGCACCGCTGTACCGTTGTGAAAGACGAAAAAACCGGGCAGTATACGCGCAAGTACCCTTTCCTTGAAGAGAATTACTACCTGAAAGAAATGCAGGCGTCCGCCGAGACCACCAACGCAAAGGAAATAGAGCTTCCTATCATCATGTACCACAGCCTGCTGAAGGATCCTACCAGGCAGAACCGCTACGTCATCTCGCCGGAGCTTTTTGAAAAGGACCTGAAGTACCTCAAGGAAAAGGGCTATACGCCCGTCTTTATGAAGGAGGTCATAGATTTCGTGGAGGGAAAGGGCAAGCTGCCGAAAAAGCCCATCGTCCTCACCTTTGACGACGGGTACTACAACAATTACTACTACGCCTTCCCGCTTTTGAAAAAATACAACATGAAGGCTGTCCTTTCCGTGGTGGGAAAGATGTCCGACGATTTCAGCCGCACGCCGGACGAAAATCCCAACTACGCCCACGTCACCTGGGATCACATCCTGGAGATGCACCTGTCGGGCCACTGGGAGATACAGAACCACTCCTACAACTGTCACACCTACACCAACCGCAACGGCGTGGCACAGGCCTCCAATGAGAGCGTGGAGGACTACAAGGCCTTCCTCATGTCGGATATCTGCCACCTGCAGGATAAGCTGGCCTACGTGACAGGGGTAACGCCCAACACCTTCACCTATCCTTTCGGCTCCTTCAACGAAAACACTGACCCCATCCTGGAGGAGATCGGCTTCAAGGCCACCTTGAGCTGCACCGAGGGCGTCAGCACCATCAAAAAAGGCAATCTGGATGGCCTCTACCAATTGAAGCGCCACCTGAGACCACCCGACCAGTCACC
>JAUNBU010000210.1 GCA_030526925.1 Bacillota bacterium
GGAATGTCCCGCCCGGCTTCACGTCCTCTACCATATTGTACCTGTGCATGTACGCTGCGTTATGGCATGCCACGAAGTCAGCCTGCTTTACATAATATGAAGACTTGATCGGCGTATCACCAAAGCGCAGATGGCTTATGGTCACGCCGCCCGACTTCTTGGAGTCGTACTGGAAATATGCCTGCACATATTTGTCCGTGTGGTCTCCGATGATCTTGACGCTGTTCTTGTTGGCGCCTACGGTCCCGTCTGCACCAAGGCCCCAGAATTTACACGCTACGGTTCCTTCCTGGGCAACGTCCGGTCTTTCGCTTGCCTTTATGGAAAGACCCGTCACATCGTCCTCTATTGAAATGGTAAATTCCTTCTTAGGGTTCTTTTCCCACAGGTTTTCGTAAACCGCCAGGATGTCCTCAGGCTGGGTGTCCTTGGATCCCAGACCGTAGCGGCCTCCGGCGATAAATGTCTTTTCAAATTTGCTGCCCTTGAGGGCTGCCGTAACGTCCAGGAACAACGGCTCTCCTGTGGAGCCCGGCTCCTTGGTCCTGTCTAAAACGGCGATTCTCTTTACGGTCTCAGGGATCACAGAAATCATATGCTCTGCAGAAAACGGTCTGTACAGCCTTACACGTACGACGCCCACTTTCTTGCCCTTTGCATTGAGATAGTCCACGATCTCCTCTGCCGCATCGCATACGGAACCCATGGCGATGATGATCTCCTCCGCATCCTCGGCGCCGTAGTAATTGAACGGCTTATATGATGTGCCCAGCTTGTCGTTGATCTGATCCATGCACTCTACCACCGTATCCACGGTCTCTTGGTATGTCTTGTTGCAGGCCTCTCTGTGCTGGAAAAAGGTCTCCGGCTGCTCGGCTGAGCCCATGCTGTGCGGGTGGTTCGGGTTTAAAGACCGTTCTCTGAAGCGCTTCACTGCATCCCAGTCAACCATGCTCTTCAGTTCATCGTAATCCCACGTCTCGATCTTCTGCTGCTCGTGACTGGTTCTGAACCCATCGAAGAAATGGAGCAGCGGCACCTTGCCTTTGATGGCAGAAAGATGTGCGACCGCCGCCAGATCCATGACCTCCTGCGGGTTTGCCGAGGCGAGCATGGCGAAGCCCGTCTGCCTGCACGCCATCACGTCGGAGTGGTCTCCGAATATGGAAAGGGCATGTGTGGAAATGGCTCTCGCTGCTACGTGAAGCACCGTCGGGGTCTCTTCTGCTGCCAGCTTATACATGTTGGGGATCATGAGGAGCAATCCCTGGGATGCTGTAAAGGTGCTTGTATAAGCCCCCGCCGTCACAGCGCCGTGTACTGCGCCTGCAGCGCCGCCCTCCGACTGCATCTCTACGACTTTAACTTGTTCTCCGAATATATTTCTTCTGTCTTCGCTGGTCCATTCGTCGATATTTTCCGCCATGACTGAGGACGGAGTGATGGGATAAATGGCAGCTACTTCAGAAAAGGCATAGGCAACATGAGCCGCAGCTGTGTTGCCGTCCATGGTTTTTTTGTTTCTCATCTTCATCACTTCCTTCCATCCGATTCACTGGCCTGATCCAGCTTCAAAGCGTCAACCTGCATGTAACTGTATTCCGGTACGATACGTTCTGCGATCAGCCCTCTTGAGCATACATAGGAACATACGCCGCAATTCTCGCATATTTCTCCGTCTATGACAGGATTGCCTGCCACCATCTCTATGGCATTGTTAGGGCAATTCTCGGCACAGTCTCCGCAGCCGATGCAACCTACGTCGCATACTCTGAGACGTTCTTCAAAATCATCTCTGGAATTGCACGGTACACGTTTGACGCCTCTATACGGTGCGATGACGATCATGTCACGTGGACATGCACGCATACAATCTCCGCAGCCCACGCATTTGTCGATGTCTACTATGGCAACACCTTCATCCACCGAAATGGCATCATATCTGCAGACTCTGGTGCAGTTTCCCATTCCCACGCATCCGTATTCGCAAAGCTCCATTGCACTCAAGTTAAGATCGGCGGCCATGCTGCAGTCCGTGATTCCTAGCGCATCCAGCTTCTCGTGGGACTTGGCTCCTCCCACGCATTTTACGAAGGCAACTTCTTCCTTGACCTTTGTCAGATCGTGAAGCTCGTCAATGATGATTTTCTTTTCGCACTTGACTGTACAGGCTACACATCCTACGCATTTGTCATAATCTATGATAGCGCAATTATCTACGACGTGGACAGCTCCTTCAGGACAGACCTTTTCACATTCTCCGCACCCTATACAGCCGTGTCCGCATGTCTCCAGTGTCATAGTCTCATACGCCTTGGAAGAGCACGGGATGAAATTTGTGGCATCCTTTGGCACCATGGTTATAAGACCCTGGGTGCAGGCGCTGATGCATGCCATACACCCACTGCACTTTTCCCTGTCAATGACTATCTGTCCGTCCTCCAGGGACATGGCATCGAACTCACACCTTTCCAGACAATCTCCGATCCCGATGCAGCCCCACTGACATTCGCTATGTAAAAATCCCGCATCCTTTGCGGCCTGACAGCTTTCCAGATCGCCCAGCCGTTCCTTACCGGCAGCATCTCCGGCACAACGTATAAAGGCTACGCGTTCCTGTACCTCTATCGGCTCAACTCCCAGAACCTCTGCTATAGCCGCCACCTGTTCATTGTTGCAGGCAGGGCACAGGGTTATCTTTCCTGTTCTGGCAATGGCCTCCGCACAGGCTTCGCATGTCTTGTAGCCGCATCCTCCGTGTCCACGGCAATCGACACCGGGAAGCAGTGCCAGTATCTGCATGCCTTGTTT
>JAUNBU010000211.1 GCA_030526925.1 Bacillota bacterium
TTCTCGTCTTCCGGCACCATCTCTCCTCCGGTCGCCCAGATGATATGGATGGAATGTTCATCCGGCGGGATGAAGCTATGCTCCATGGCGTTGCTGCTACCGTCCGGACTGCCCGGTTCCGGTTTTACATTGACATACTTCAGTCCGTCAAAGGCAGCACACGCCGACGGTTCGATGAAAATATCTTCGCTGTCCTTCAGCATGGCAAGATAAGGATAAAGCTTGCTGTCATCAACCGTATAGCAGCCTGACAGTCTGCTTTCCATGGCCTTTGCAACCAGCGCAGAAGGCCTGCCAACTGCCAGACCGTCCGCTTCCGTCCTTCCGTCGATGCCTATGTCGCCTACGGCGATCCTGTTATGGAGACCGGTCACCAATCCCAGCGTCATGCAAGGCGCATGGGTCGGCTCTGCAAAAAAGCAAAATGCATTTTTCCCGAAATATTCTTTGATGCCGTAGGTGATGCCGCCGGGCGCTCCGCCGACACCGCAAGGCAGGTACACATAAAGACGATGTTTTTCATCGATGGTGATTCCAGCCTGTTCAAACTGAGCTTTCAATCGTTTCCCCGCCACCGAATAGCCTGCAAAGAGATCCAATGAGTTTTCGTCGTCCACGAAATGGCACATGGGATCAGCCTCCGCCTCTTTTCTCCCCTGTGCCACGGCAGCCTGGTAATCATCCGGGTATTCCACAACCTTCACGCCCTTGGCACGAAGCAGGTCTTTTTTCCACTGACGTGCGTCTGCTGACATGTGGACCGTCACCTGAAAGCCCATGGCAGCGCTGATGATGCCGATGCTCAGCCCCAGATTTCCCGTGGAGCCTACGGCGACTTTGTACTGAGAAAACAGCTGCCGAAATTCAGGCTCCGCCAGCTTGCCGTAATCTTCTTCTATGGAAAGCATGCCCTTTTCCATGGCGATCCGCTCTGCCAGCTTCAGCACTTCGTAGATACCGCCCCTGGCCTTGACCGAGCCGGACACCGGCAAATGACTGTCGCACTTGAGAAACAGTCTGCCCTTTACAGAAACAGGCGCAAGCCCCGCCTCCGTCATGTCAGAAGACTCCAGTGCCCTTTGCATGGCGCTGATCTCCCGCAGCGGAGACTCGATTATCCCGTCCTTCACCTGGGGAAAGACTCTCCTGATATATGGCGCAAAGCGCAGAAGCCTTGCCTCTGCATCATCGATATCGACCAGCTTTTCCGCATTCTGCCCGGCGGCCGGATTTTCCCAGAAAACTTCCCGGCAGTCGGCCATCTGTCCAACTATCGGATATTCTTTTTCCAACGCTTTTCTGTCCATCAAGTCTCCCATTCTCGCTTTTCTCCTGTTTTGATTCTCGTATCTTGAAGACGATCTTTTCTTAACAGCTATCATACTACAACTGCCCTGCACAAGCAAACGCAAAAAAACAGGGTTTTTCAATAAGGGCTTTTATGGTAGAATCATCTAAATGGCAGAAATGCCGGAAAATATGAACACATTAGACCCATACGCATTCAGTTGATTTAGAGAAAAAGGTGACAAACATCATGAACAAAAAACTGGCAGGAAGCCTTTGCATAATTGGAACAACTATTTGTTATGGACTTGTACCGTCCTTTTCTTTTTTGGCATTTGAAACGGGAGTTGTGACGGAGACGCTGCTTTTTAATAAGTTTTTCTACGCTGCCGTCCTCATGTGGGCTTACATACTTATCAAAAAAATCCCCTTCCGCATCGAAAAAAAGGCGCGCAAGCCTATGGCTGCCATAGTCCTGGCCTACATCGGTATCGCCACCACTCTGTATCTTTCCTTCAACTATATTAGCGGTTCCCTGGCTACCATCATTTCATTCACATTCCCTGCCATGGTCATTGCCGTGGAAATGATCCGAGGGCGTGAAAAGGTCCGCATTGTAAAGATCCTGGCGGTTATCCTGTCCCTCATCGGGCTGTGCTTTATCGTGTGGTCACCGGAAATGGAAATCAAGATCCTGGGCGTCGTCTTCGCTCTGGCCTGCGCCGGTTGCTACACGGTCTATACCATCGGTCTTTCCTCGGAAACTCTGGACAACCAGAATTCCCTGGTGACGGCAGGTTACGTGCTGCTGACTTCCGCCATATTCAATTTCGGACGCTGTATCATCAGCGGCAATCCTCTCTTTACGGAGAATTTCCTTCAGCTTGGCTACATGCTACTATTGGCCGTGGTCTGTGCCTTTGCGGCGATTTTGCTGTTCTGCCTGGGAGTCAAGCTGATCGGGCCAAGCAACGCATCCATCATCAACACCTTTGAGCCGGTATTCGCCTGCATCTTCGGTTATGTTCTGGTGGGCGATCTCATCACCACCGGCATGATCATCGGCGGCGGCCTTGTAGTCCTTGCCGTGCTGCTAACAAATCTACCGGAACGAAAAATCCCCGCCGCCCCCGAAGATAGGGAGTAGTAGGGATTTACTCAGAGAAACATCGTCATATATATAGGCAAATGAATAACTCCTTCTTTCACCATACGGTGATTATATACACAAAAGGCACTTTTATTCAAGCGTTATTCGCACAAAAAGGCACTTTCATATCATAAAGATTATACACATAAAGGCACTTTTGGTGTTGGTTTTCACGAAAATCGCAAATGTTTACATACAGCCGGCTCGTTTATCAACTACCGGTTGATTTTTTTAACCAAAATCAACTGCAAATCCATTGTTTCTTTTCTCTTCCTCCTCTATAATCAAGACATAACAAGGAACACAGGAGGTTCACCATGAAAGAAATCAACATCGCCAAAACCATCACGGAAAAACGCCGTGAAAA
>JAUNBU010000212.1 GCA_030526925.1 Bacillota bacterium
TAAAGAGGAAAGACGGCCCCGGGCAACCCCAACCATCTTTCCTCTTTCCATTACCCCAAACCACCCAATTGAAATTCATGGCCGCCAAGCCAGAAAATGTATGTAAGCGTCAAACCATGAACACATAGAAACAACGGCTCGTATCAGGTACACTGTACTTGATGCGAGCCGTTGCTGTTTTTAGGCAATATCAAATGTGTAAGCACTAACAGGTGTGCGTTCAGGAGCGAGCCTCCTTTTCCATCCGGCATGTGTCCGGAAGCTGCTTCGACCATGGAAGAAGCTGCTCGATATCTGTTTCCGGAGTTTGTGACAACACTTTCAGGATATGCGTGAGGTATTCAAATGGCTTCAGATCACATGCTTTGGCAGTCTCTACGATGCTGTAGATCATAGCACTGCTTTCTGCACCGTCCGGCGTATTGGAAAACAGCCAATTTTTGCGCCCGATCACAAATGGCTTGACAGCCCGCTCTGCCCTGTTGTTGGATATCTCAAGTCGCCCATCTTCCATATATCTTCGAAGAGGGATCTCCTGATTCAAGCTGTATTTGACCGCCTCTGCCAATTTGGATCTCGGAAGGACTTTCTGCTCCAGTTCTTTCAGCCATGCAAAGTACTCATCCAGGATCGGTCCTGCATGTTCCTTTCGATAAATGATACGTTCTTTCGGGTCAGTCTCAGAAGAATCTCTTTCTACCTTGAAGAGAGCATCGCAAAACTCTATGCCTTTGCATATGTTGGGTGGATCCTTCACCGATGATGCTTTCAGTGCATCTGTGAATTTCCGGCGGGCATGCGCAAAACAACACACATTGATGATCTTCTCATCTTCGCTGCGCTCAGGGTCATCTGCTACGTTCTGGTAGACGCTGTAGCCATCGGTCTGCAGATATCCACTGAAGCCATTGAGGAACTTCTTTGGATAGACTGCCCCTCTGCCGGGTGCATACTCATATACATAGCAGGGATCTTCGTACTTACCGCTGGCATATACCCACATGTAGCTTTTGGATGCTGCGGCTCGACCAGGCTCCCTCAGGACCTGCACCTCTGTCTCATCGGCATGGAGGATATCTGCTTCTCGCAGTCTCTCCTTCATCGCCTCATAGATCCTGTAAAGGTATCTGTCAGCTGCACTCGTGATCCAGTTGGAAATGGTCTGCCTGCTTATGGAAAGGCCATATCTGGCAAATTCCTGCTCCTGCCTGTATAGCGGCAGAGACAACACATACTTGCGATGGATGATATCTGCCACCAGTGATGGGCTCGCCAGAGAGTTACGGAACATAGGCTCCGGGACCCTGGGCTGCAGGATCGTTGCCTGCGTATCCTGTTTTTCGCAGTTGCGGCATGCATACACATGTCTGACATGGCGACGGATCTGGTATTTGGCAGGGATCACTTCGATCTCTTCACGGATGATCTTCTTCATCTCATGGAGAGGCTCTCCACAAGCCGGACATATCTGCTCCTCTTCTGACAGCTCGTATTCGGCGACTACCACAGGAAGCGCCTTGACCTTTGCCTTCTTCTCGCCTTTCTTCTTGGCTTGCCTTTTCTGCTTTGTGAGTTCTTCTGCCGTAGGCTCGGCTGCCTCAGTGTCACTGTGCAATTCCGCCTCGTTGAAAAGCGACTGCTGCACTCCGTCCTCCAGCATCCCTTTTTCACTTGATGCTCCAAAGGTTTTGCTTTTGGAAAGGCGTACCTGCTGGCGCATCCATTCCAGCTCTGCTTCAAGGGCTGCCGCCTTGTCATTAGCCTTGATATATTCTTCTTCTAACTCTTTGCGGCTCATGGCCGAAAGATTGATGATCCTCTTGTTTTCCATGTCTTCATTATACCATTTTTTGAAGACAAAAACAAGGGGTTATCGTTGGAATTTCAATGTGTATAGAGATTTATCAGGGTACACACATGACCGTTTTTTTAATGTGAGCAGACCGACATCGGCACGGTCTCATCAACTTGAAACGAAGGACCTGCGAGGTACATATGCTTCCATCACCAGCCCCTTTAAGAACCTTTCCAGGTCATATGCGGTGACTTCGTTCACTTTCCCTTCCCTGAAGTTGTCAGGCCAGGCGAACCTGCCTTTCTCCCGGCGTTTGTAGTACAGGACGAAGCCATCCTTGTCCCAGTGAAGGATCTTCACCTTGTCCCTGGCCCTGTTGATGAAGACGAACAGAGCGTCTTCGTACAGATCCAATTCAAAGTCGTTTTCTACGATGGCTGCCAGCCCGTTGATGGATTTTCGCATATCTACATGCTCTGTAGAAAAGAAGATGTTCTCATTCGGTTTCACAAGGATACGCTTCATGGCTGCATCAACACCTTCATCGCTTCTCGTGCCAATACAGGATCTGCAGCCGGCGATATGATGAGGCTCACACCGGATCTGCTGACTGTCAGATCACCGGATGCCACTTCAGACATGCCTGCAGACATCGGCAGATGCATCCATTCGGTCTTTTCCTTCGGCACATTGGTGCGAAGTTTTCGTATCCAATACCGTAGAGTGGATTCTGACACTTCATGCTGTCTACACCATTCCTTTTGCGTCAGCCCGCTGCTTTCGAGTTCCTGTAAACGTTCCCTCCACAGTTCATCATGATTTTCCGCTACACTTTTGTTCATGTTCTCTGGCCTCCTAAAATTGATTTGGTAGGCTTAGTGTAGCAGGCATCTTCTACTGATTAAAGGTGCTCATGGTTTGACGCTTACAAATGTATGACTAAAATTTTCTGAAAAAGTATCATATACGATTGACAACAACATC
>JAUNBU010000213.1 GCA_030526925.1 Bacillota bacterium
ATTTCGAAGACCGACATCTTCAAAATAATATTTGATGGGAGAACCGATGTATTTTCTGCCCTTTACATCATACCGATGCGCTTCATTCACTATAAAAGCATCTTTCAAATACTCAATATACTGCCTTATGGTATTGAGACTTACGTTTGATTTGAGAACGGTTTTGAAAGTGTTTTCAATCTTTGAGGGGTTGGATAATGCGCCGATATTGGATGCGAGCACATTGATCAGATCGTTCAGCTCCTGCACCTTCTCTATGTTATTCCTTTCCACGATGTCCTTGATATAGGTTTCCTGGAAAAGAGTGCTCAGGTAGGCAATCTTCTGCTCTTCCGTTTTCATGGTGGTGACAAGAGGCAGCCCTCCGTAAGTGGCATACTCCGCCCACCCCCGGTACTGATCCAGCGTACAGACCTGCATAAATTCGCTAAAGCTCAAAGGATATACATGGACTTCGTCGCCCCGCCCTCTGAATTCAGTAATTATATCCTTCGATAAAAATTTCGAATTGCTGCCGGTAACGTAAATATCCGCATTCCGGATATGCAGGAGGGAATTAAGCACCTCTTCAAAATCGCGGAGCATCTGCACTTCGTCCAAAAGGATATAGTATTGTTCTTTATCCGTGATCTCCGATTCGATATAATCAAGAAGCACGTCAGGATCTCTGTATTTTTTATTTTTTCTCTGGTCCAGTTCGATCGCAATGATATGTGATTCATCCGTCTCGTTTGTCAGAAGGTAGCTTTTAAAAATTTCGAACACAAGATAGGATTTCCCACACCTTCGGATGCCTGTAACAACTTTTATCAGGCCATTATGCATCCTTACCTTCAAGGCTTCCAGATATTGATCTCTATTTATGATCATATGGCACGCTCCCGTCTCGTTGAAATATATGGGTAGTTTTACCCGTCTTTTTCATTATTATACGTCTACCGCTGACAAAAGTAAATAGTTTTATTGAAAAAGGCGGGTAATTTTACCCGCCTTTTTCAGTGACGTCTAACGTCTGGCGGCGTCCAACGTCGAGCCTGCTACAGTGCAAACAAATCGTTGAAGGCTTCGGTCATGGTCGGGTGGGTGTAGATGCGGTCCCGCAGCACGGTGTACGGGCTGCCCAGCTCCATGGCCAGACCGATCAGGTTGATCATCTCGTAGGACTCTTCGCAGAGCAGCATGGCGCCCAGGATGCGGTCGGTTTCGACCTCCAGGATCACCTTCATGACGCCCTCCGGCTTTCTCAGCACCTGCGCCTTGGGAACGGCTGCCACCGGAAGCTTCAGCACACGGATGTTATAGCCAGCTTCCCTTGCCTCCCGCTCGTTGATACCGATGTGCGAATACGGTGTCTTAAGGAAAACGCTGTAAGGGACGTTTTCCCTGTCGGCGGCACTCCTGCCGTTCTGACCGGAAAGCTGCGCCCAAACGATTCTGAAGTCATCCAAAGAAATATATGTGTGCTGCAAGCCGCCGGTCACGTCACCCATCGCCCAGACTCCGTCTGCCGTAGTGCGCAGCTTTTCATCTACTTTAATGGCTCCCCGTGCAGTCAGCTCGATCCCCGCCGCTTCGCAGGCAAGGTCTTTGGTGTTGGGGATGCGCCCGGTAGCCACCAGAAGCGCGTCGCCCTCCAGCTGAAACTCCCGCCTGTCTTCCGGCTGGATCTTCGGCTGCGTCTCTGAGCGGGACGGGTCTCCCTGGCTTTCTATGGAAAGGACAGGGCCGCGGGCTCCGTCCCGGATCTTCGTGGTTTTGGCGTTGAACAGGAACCGGATGCCCTGGTCTTCCAGGATTTTTTTGATTTCCCCGGCGATGTCTTCGTCCTCTTTGGGAAGGAAAACGCCGCTGTTTTGGATGACCGTCACCTGGCTGCCGAAGGCTGCGAACATGGATGCAAACTCCAGACCGATGTAGCCGCCGCCCAGGATCATCAAGTGTTCCGGGAGCTTTTCCAGATCCATCATTTCCTTGCTGGTGTAAACGCCTTTGGTTTCGTGGATGCCGTCGATGGGCGGGATAAAGGCGGTGGAGCCGGTGTTGATAAAGAGCTGCTCGCCCTGCAAGCGAATGCTGCCGGAGTCAGTGCTTTTGTTGACTTCCACCAGATGGTCGCCGACGAACCTTGCTTTGCCATCGTAAATGGTGACGTTCTTATTCTCCGCCAGCTTGTCGAAGTTTTTCTTTCGCAGCATGGCCGTCAGCCGCCGCTTTTCCGCTATGGCCTGTTGAAAGTAAGCGTTCTTTTCCTCCTGTGAAGCTGCGTCCTTGGCCCCGGCAGCGCTGAGGATCAGCGATTTGGACGGAATGCAACCCACGTTGATGCAGGTGCCGCCGTACATGCCGGGATCCTGCTCCACCACCGCTACCTTCTTTCCCTCCTGCGCCAGCTTGCCTGCCAGGGTCTTGCCACCCTTTCCAAATCCGATTATTATTGCATCATATTCGATAGTATTCATCTTGCTTCCTTCTTTCTTAAGGGGCTCGCCCCTGTACTGATTTGTTTTGTATAAACTGTAACTCTACATGTTTCAGTTTATACTGTAATAATACTTGTTACAGTAATGAATGTCAATAGCCTTTTTGCATTTCAGCAAAAAATACATAAAAAAACAGAGCGCCTTTAAATTTCCCACATCACCAGGAGATTTGGTGTATAATGGTCGCAGATAAGAACTTTTACATGAAGGAGGTCTGCCATGAAACCCATAGAAAAAGAAACCGAAGCCCTTTGCCGCAGCTGCATCGACTGCGCCGTGCTG
>JAUNBU010000214.1 GCA_030526925.1 Bacillota bacterium
CAGCCGCCGCACATTCCCGTGCCGTCTACCATGTATGCCGTCAGTGATGCCACCGACTTGATGCCGTGATCCGCTGCGATCTGACAGACGAACTTCATCATCACAGGCGGCCCCACCGCAACCACTTCATCGTACTGGTTTCCGGCTTCGATCAGCTCCTTCAGCTTATCGGTGGTGAAGCCCTTTTCTCCGTAGCTTCCGTCGTCTGTGGTTATGTAAAGGGCATCTGTCCCTTCTCTGAACTCTTCCTCCAGGATCACCATATCCTTATCCTTGAATCCGGCGATCATGTCCACCTGGATTCCGGCTTTGTGCATTCCCGTTGCCAGCGGATAGGCCAGGGCGTTTCCCGTTCCTCCGCCTACTACAACGACTCGTTTCAGGCCATCCATCTCCGTCGGCTTGCCCAGAGGTCCTACCACATCCGCCAGGGCATCGCCTTCCTCCAGCTGATCCATCAGCATGGTGGTCCTGCCTACGGCTGCATAGATCAAGTCGATGGTGCCTGCTTCTGCATCATGTCCTGCCATGGTCAGGGGGATCCTCTCTCCGTACTCGTCGGTACGCAGGATGATGAACTGGCCCGGCTTGGCTTTTCTGGCAACCAATGGAGCGTCAATGACAAGCCACGTCATGGAATCGTTCAAGCGTCTTTTCTTTAAAATCTTATACATTGAAATCACTCCTTTCCCTACTGTTTCCCGAAGCTCTTGTACTGTCTTACCAGCTTCTCATAACGGTTTACTGCCACTTCCTCCGCCTGTTCAAAGAGCCGGTCTGCACGCTCAGGCGCTTTCAGCTTCAGGGAATTGTATCTTACCTCTCCCATGATGAAGTCCTGATAGCTTTCCGTCGGAGGAGCGCTGTCTATGGAAAGTGGATTTCGCTTCTGTGCCACCAGGTCCGGATTGTACCTGAGCAGGTTCCAGTATCCGGCACGCACTGCCTTCTTCATCTCCAGCATGGACTTATTCATCCCGGCTTTGACCCCGTGGTTGATACAAGGTGCATAGGCGATGATGAGGGACGGACCGTCGTAGCTCTCCGCTTCTCTGATGGCCTTCAGCGCCTGTGCCGGATTGGCGCCCATGGCGATCTGTGCCACGTACACGTATCCGTAAGCCATGGCTATCTGTGCCAGATCCTTCTTTCGCACAGCCTTGCCACTTGCCGCGAACTGAGCAACGGCTCCCGTCGGTGTGGACTTGGATGCCTGGCCACCTGTATTGGAGTAGACCTCCGTATCGAAGACCAGCACGTTAACATTCTCGCCGGATGCCAGCACGTGATCCAGTCCGCCGTATCCGATGTCGTATGCCCATCCGTCTCCGCCGAACATCCAGATGGACGGCTTGGTAAGCATATCCCGGTTCTCCACCACGTACTTGGCGTCTTCAACAACCGTACATTCCTTGCAAAGGGCTACCAGCTCTTCGCCCATCTTGCCTGCGCATTCCGGATCATCCATATTGTCAAGCCATGCCTTGGCTGCTCCCGCAAATCGTTCGTCTGCTGCCAGCCGCTCCACATGGGCTTTCATTTCATTTCGTCTTGCCTTTACTGCTACCGCCATGCCGTATCCGAACTCTGCGTTGTCCTCGAAGAGGGAGTTGGACCATGCAGGACCTTTCCCTTCTCTGTTGACCGTGTACGGCGTGCTCGGTGCGCTGCATCCCCAGATAGAAGAACATCCGGTGGCGTTGGCAATGTACATCCTATCTCCAAACAGCTGGGTCACCAGCTTGGCATACGGTGTTTCTCCGCACCCCGGGCATGCTCCCGAGAACTCCAGCAGCGGCTGCTTGAACTGGGAACCCTTGACCGTATCTTCCTTGACAGGAAGCGGCTTTTCTGCCGTCTCTGCGAAGAGATAGTCGAATTTGGTCTGCTCGGTCTCCACGTATTCTTCCGCCATGACCATTCCCAGAGCTGTCTTTCTGGCAGGACATACCTCAGCGCAGGAGCCGCATCCGGTGCAGTCCAGAGCAGAGATGCCGATGGCAAAGCGTTTACTTATATCTTCCTTGAATGGGATGCTCTCTCCCTCATAGCCTGCAGCCTCTTCCTCGGTAAGCACGAAAGGTCTGATGACTGCGTGCGGACAAACGTAGGAGCACCAGTTACACTGCATACACTTGGAAGCATCCCACTGTGGGATCTCCACGGCGATGCCCCGCTTCTCGTAGGCAGCTGTTCCCGCAGGGATGGCTCCGTTTGCCGTATCGGTAAATACGGAAACAGGAATGGAGTCTCCGTCCATAGCATTGGTCGGCTTCAAGATCTTGTTGATATAGTCGGTGTGAAGCTTATCTCTTCCCTGAGCCTCGCTTCTCGTCAGGCTTCCTTCTGCCTCCGCCCAGTGGGCAGGGATCTCCACCTGATGTACGTTGTCGATTCCGGCAGTCACCGCCTGATAGTTCATGTATACGATCTTCTTACCCTTGTTGCTGTATGTATGCCTGATGGCGTCCTTCATGTATTCCGCCGCATCGTATACAGGCAGGATCTTTGCCAGCTTGAAGAACGCAGCCTGCAACACCGTATTGGTCCTGCCTCCAAGACCTAATTCCCTGGCGATGGTCACTGCGTCGCAGGTGTAAAAGCTGATGTTGTTCTGTGCCAGATAACGCTTCACGTTTGGCGGCAGCTTTTCCTCCAGCTGGTTCTCATCCCAGGAGCAGTTGAGCAGGAATGTCCCGCCCGGCTTCACGTCCTCTACCATATTGTACCTGTGCATGTACGC
>JAUNBU010000215.1 GCA_030526925.1 Bacillota bacterium
AACAGCGAGACTTTTATTGCATATTATTTATGCAATCAAAAGTCTCTTTTTTTGTCAAATCGTTTGTCAAGAAGAGACGGAGATTGTGTAAAAAGACAGGAGAACCGGGTATCATAAGAGTGAAAGGAAGTGTGCTATGAAAGACTTTTATCAAATGACGGCAGAAGAGGTAAGGCTGCAGGTAAACGGCAGCGAGAAGCCCCTGACGGATGCGCAGGTGGCTGCCAACAGGGAGAAATACGGACCTAACGAGTTGGTAGAGGAAAAAAAGAAGTCCATCGTCAGGATATTCTTCGAACAGTTTAAGGATTTTCTGGTGATCATCCTGATTTTTGCCGCCATCATCTCCGGGTTTTTAGGAGATCTGGAGAGCGCTATCGTTATTCTCGTAGTCATTACCATCAATGCTGTTTTAGGAACGGTCCAGACGGTAAAGGCGGAACAGTCTCTTGACAGTCTCAAGAAGATGTCGGCGCCGGAAGCCAAGGTGCTTAGAAACGGTCAGTTTATCAAGCTGCCGGCAGCACAGGTTACGGTAGGCGATATCGTCAGCTTGGAGGCGGGAGATTTCATACCGGCAGACGGCAGGTTGACAGAGAATGCGGGAATGAAGGTGGACGAAAGCGCCCTGACGGGGGAGAGCCTTGGCGTGGAAAAGGAACTTGCTGCCATCGAAGGGCAGGCGCCGCTGGGCGACAGGCTCAACATGGTCTATTCGGGCAGCTTCGTCACCTATGGGCGGGGAGAATTTCTCGTAACATCCATAGGCATGGAGACGGAAGTGGGCAAGATCGCAACGCTTCTGAAGACCACTTCGGAAAAGAAGACACCTCTGCAGGTGAACCTGGATAACTTCGGAAAGAAGCTTTCCATATTGATAATTATTATCTGCGGGATTTTGTTCGGAATAAGTGTATTCCGGGGGCAGCCTCTTGGGGACGCTTTCCTCTTTGCGGTGGCTCTGGCGGTAGCCGCCATTCCGGAAGCCCTCAGCTCCATCGTGACCATAGTCCTTTCCTTCGGGACTCAGAAGATGGCAAAGGAACACGCCATCATCAGAAAGCTGCAGGCGGTAGAAGGGCTTGGCAGTGTTTCTGTTATCTGCTCAGATAAGACGGGTACACTCACTCAGAACAAAATGACCGTGGAGGATTACTACGTCTACGGACAGAGGACGGCGGCTTCTGAGATCGACTTAAACGATGCAGGACAGCTGCGGCTATTAAAGGCCAGTATGCTGTGCAATGACTCCACTATTGCGGAAGGCAAAGAGATCGGCGATCCGACGGAGACTGCGCTTATCAACCTGGGGAATAAGCTGGGGCTGTCCTACGAAGAAGTACGGACGGAAGAACCGCGAAAGGGAGAGATCCCATTTGACAGCGACAGGAAGCTGATGTCCACATGTAACGGCTCAGAGATGATAACCAAGGGTGCTGTAGACGTGCTGCTGGACAGGATCACCAGGATCGAGACGGCAGAAGGCCTTCGGGACATCAGGGAAGAAGACCGGAAAGCCATCGAAGACTGCAACGAAGAATTTTCGAGAAACGGCCTGCGAGTGCTGGCCTTTGCATATAAACCGATAGAGGCGGGCTTTGTGCCTGATTTGGAAGATGAAAAGGATCTGGTATTCCTGGGGCTCATCTCCATGATGGACCCTCCGAGGGAGGAATCCATGACAGCCGTTGCCGAGTGTATCGACGCGGGGATCAAGCCGGTGATGATAACGGGAGACCACAAGATCACGGCGGCAGCCATCGCCAGGAAGATCGGTATATTAAAGGATGATTCGGAGGCCTGCGAGGGGTCTGCCATCGACCATATGAGCGATGAAGAGCTGGGCCGTTACGTGGAAAACATCTCCGTCTATGCCAGGGTCTCTCCGGAGCATAAGATCCGTATAGTCCGGGCTTGGCAGGATAAGGGTAATATCGTGTCCATGACGGGGGACGGCGTCAACGATGCGCCGGCGCTGAAGCAGGCGGATATTGGCGTTGCCATGGGTATCACGGGCAGTGAGGTTTCCAAGGACGCGGCTGCCATGGTGCTGACCGATGATAACTTTGCCACCATCGTCAAGGCGGTGGAAAACGGCAGGAACATCTATAAGAACATTAAAAATTCAATACAGTTTCTGTTGTCGGGGAATTTCGGTGCGATTTTGGTAGTGCTGTATGCGTCCATCTTCGCATTGCCGGTGCCGTTCGCTCCGGTCCATCTGCTGTTCATCAACCTGCTGACAGACAGTTTGCCGGCCATCGCGCTGGGGCTGGAACCCCATAACAAGGATCTGATGAAAGAAAAACCGCGCCCTGCCAATGAGACGATCTTGACGAGAGACTTTCTGTCACGCATCGGCGTAGGTGGGCTTTCCATATGTATAATGACTACCATCGCATTTATGATGGGGCTCAACGGCTGGTTCACGGCGGGAGCTTTGGAAGCTGGTCCGCTGCTGGCAAGCACCATGGCCTTCGGGACGCTCTGCGTCAGCAGGCTGTTTCACGGATTCAACTGCAAGGCAGATAAGCCGGTGGTGCTCACAAGGAAGCTTTGGAACAACAAGTACCTGATCGGGGCATTTTTGCTGGGCATGGTGCTGATCACCTGTGCGATCACCATTCCGGGACTGGAGCACATATTTAAGGTAGAGCCGCTGGGATTGCCGCAGCTGCTGACCGTGTACGGACTGGCGTTCTTGAACATCCCGGTGATCCAGATATTGAAGTGG
>JAUNBU010000216.1 GCA_030526925.1 Bacillota bacterium
AACAGTGCCAATCATTAGTATGAAAAAAGTCGCTGTCATAGGTATGGACACGGTCAAGGAGACGCTCATCTCCGATTTGATGGAGCTGGGTGTGGTTCAGATCACGGATCAGAGCGTCCGCATGGAAGATGACGGGTGGAAAGATCCGGGGATAAAAAGAGACGGCGATGAGGACAAGACGGCGGCGCTGGACGCAGCCATCAACAGAGTGCAGCTGGCTCTGGAGGTCCTGGAACGGCACAGCACGGAAAAAAGCCCGCTGTTTCAGACGAGAAGAGCCATGAAGCCCGAGGCATTCACCGACACCTTGACCGACAGAGAACCCATATTCGAAGAAGTGGACAGAGTGCTGGCCTTGAACGACAGGCTGCATCGTCTGCGGGAACAGATCAACAAGAAAACCGCCGACCTCAGCGCTATAAGACCGTGGATCATCTACGATCTGCCGCTGGAGATAGAGCACACAGAACGGACGGTTATCAACCTGGGCATCGTGCCATCTACGGTAGATGTTGACTCCCTGGCAGAAAAGGCAAAAAAAGAGAGCGATGCCATGGAGCTTCGGGAGATATACAGAGACAAGGACCTGGCTTATCTGGTGGTGATCACTATGGCGGAGGACGACGAGGCGGTGCTGACGGTGCTGAAACAATACGGATATACGCCTACGCCGTTTCAGGGATTTTCGGGAACGGCAGAGGAAAACCAGCAGAGGCTTCTGACTGAGGTCCGGGAGCTTGAGCAGGAGTGCAGCGAAGTGGAGGGCATGATCAGCGCCATGAGCGGCAGCAGGTACGGCATCGAGTGTCTCTATGACGCCCACGTGATGGAACGTGACAGGGAAAAGATCAAACAAAGGCTGCTGAAGACGAAGCGGACCTTCAATCTGGAAGGTTGGGTACCGGAAGACTGCGAGGAAGCGGTGGGCAAGGTCCTTAAAAAACAAGGCTGCTGTTTTGCCTTCAGGGAGCCGGAGGAGGACGAATCGGTTCCGGTACTGGTGGTCAACAACAGTCTGGTACAGCCTTTCGAATCCATTACGTCGATGTATTCCCTGCCGGACTACAAAGGAATTGATCCTACAAGATATTTTGCCATTTTCTATGCTATGTTCTTCGGCATAATGCTCAGCGATGCAGGCTACGGCATAGTCATAGCGGCGGCGTGCTTCCTCATTTTGCGAAAATTCGCTCTGGAGGGCATGACATATAAGATGATCAAGATGTTTTTCTTCTGCGGACTGGCTACCGTGTTCTGGGGCGCCATGTTCGGCGGGTGGTTCGGAGACTTTTTCCAGGTTGCCGCCCGTACCATCTTCGGTAAGGAGATAACCATAGATCCACTCTGGTTCAACCCTATAGAGGATCCGACCAGGCTGCTCATTTACTCGCTTGCCTTCGGGATAATACACATATTCCTGGGCATGGGTATCCACGCAGCAATGCTCATCAAGAGAGGGCAGCTCATGGATGCCATCTGCGATGTGTTTTCCTGGTACATGGTCATCGTCGGGGCGATACTCTGGATCGGAGGAGGCTTCATTTCGGAAGCTGTGGTCAAGCCGGGTATGGTCATTGCCATTGCAGGCGCTGCCATCCTTCTGGTGACGGGAGGACGCCACAAGAAGGGTATAGGCAAGATCACAGGGGGACTCAGCTCCCTTTACAACATAACGAGCTATATCTCGGACATCCTTTCCTACTCCAGGCTTCTGGCGCTGGGACTTGCCACAGGCGTTATCGCCCAGGTGGTCAATACCATGGGATCCCTTGCAGGCGGCGGAGTTTTAGGAGTAGTGGTACTCATAGTGGTATTCGTTATCGGGCATACCTTCAATCTTGCCATCAATGCGCTGGGAGCCTTCGTACATTCCAGCAGGCTGCAGTACATTGAGTTCTTCGGCAAGTTCTATGAGGACGGAGGAGAGGAATTTGAGCCTTTCAGAAAAAATACAAAATACGTTAGATTCATTAACGACACAAACGGAGGTAAAGAATGATTACTGGAAATGTTATGGCACTTATCGGCGCAGCGGTAGCCAGCTTGGCGGGAATCGGAAGCGCCATCGGTATCGGTGTGGCAGGTCAGGCGGCGGCAGGCGTACTGGCGGAAGATCCGAAAAAATTCGGAAAGACTTTGATCCTGCAAGCGCTGCCGGGTACACAGGGAATCTACGGACTGTTGATGGCGTTCCTGATTTTCATCAGGATCGGGCTGCTGGGAGGCGGCATGATGGAGCTCACCATGTCTCAGGGACTGTATATCTTGGCATCATCCATCCCTATCGGTCTTGTGGGCATTTGGTCAGGTATAGCTCAGGGAAAGACGGCAGCTTCAGGCATCATGCTGATGGGCAAGCGTCCGGACCAGATGGCGAAGGGTATCATCTATGCGGCTATGGTAGAAACATATGCTATTTTCGCACTGTTGATTTCCATTCTCATGCTGTTCAATCTGGGCATTTAGGAGCAAAGGAGCGTTGAGATGGGCATAGAAACCATTACGTCAAAGATCATCGGTGAGGCGGAGGAGACGGCCAGGGCACTGCTGAAGACCGCAGAAGAAGAAAGCGGCCATATACTGGCTGAGGCGCACGCCAGGGCCAAAATTTTGGAAGAAGAAGCTCAAAAAAGCGGCGAAGAAGAAAAGAAAAGACTGATCGCCAGGAGAAGATCCCTGGCCTATATGGA
>JAUNBU010000217.1 GCA_030526925.1 Bacillota bacterium
ATATAATCAAGCAAAAGAAAGCAAAAGGCGTTCAGAGAAAAACTCAGAAAAAATTCAGAAATAAATTCGGAAGGAAGGACGATAGATATGTTATTTGATTCCCATGCGCACATAAACAACGGGGGCATGACCCCGGAAACGAGGCAGGCGCTGGCAGAGGCCATCGAGCGTTCGTCGCTGGACTACGTGATGGATATAGGTTTTGATTTGGAAAGTTCCCGGCTGGCGGCGGAGCATGCCGCCAGGTATTCCTGGTGCTATGCGGCGGTGGGCTGCCATCCCCATGATGCAAAGGGCATGGACGACATGCAACTGGCGCTTATCAAGGGTCTTACGAAAAAGGCGAAGGTCATGGCAATCGGCGAGATTGGTCTTGATTTTCACTACGATCATTCACCGAGAGACGTCCAGCGGGAGTGGTTCCGCAAGCAGATCCGCCTTGCCAACGAGCTGAAAATGCCCATCGTGATCCACTCCAGAGAAGCAGATCAGGAGGTTATGGACATATTGAAAGAGGAAGGGGCTTTTTCCGACGAGCGAAAGAGCTGGTTTCCCAAGCGCCCGGATACGCAGGGGTACGTGCACGGGAAAGGCGGCAAAGCGCCGTTCTGCGACGACGCCCGCGTTCTGCTCCACTGCTTTTCCGGAAGCAAGGAGCTGGGCAGCCAGTACGTGAAGCTGGGCGCCACCCTTTCCATAGCGGGGCCGGTCACCTATAAGAACAATAAGAAGACCGTTGCCGTGGTGGAGGAGATACCTATGGACTTTTTGCTGGTAGAGACCGATTCGCCGTATCTGACGCCGGAGCCTTTTCGCGGCAAAAAAAACACCCCGCCGATGGTGGAGTACACCGCCCGCAAGGTGGCAGAGATAAAAGGCATGAACTTTGAGGACGTCGCCGCCATCACCAAAACCAACGCCATGCGGTTCTACGGAATCGCCGGATAAAAATAAAAAATCGCCACATAAAAAAATCTCCATCCCACAGCCATTTCGACAGAAATCGCACCGGACAGGCTGTATAATAGCCTCGTATTGGGATTGGAGATTATTTTTATGGAGCAAACTTCGAGAGCCGGCGCCCTGGGCATCATCAAGTCGAGAGCGGTGCGGGCGCTGATTTTAATAGTGTTGACCTTCCTCGTGAGCCGCGTGCCCTTCATCGGAGGATGTTTTCCCGCCGCCGTCGCCCTCATCGCCTATCTGGTTTCCAGAAACACGCTGAACATCTACTTGGCGCTTCCGGCTGCGGCAGGCATCCTGCCCTACATAACGAGAGGCTACGACCCCTGGGGCGACGTGGCAGCTCTTTGCGTGTGCGGCATCTTATTCGTCGCCGCACGAAAAATCAAAACCGAGCTGTGGCAGCGGGCGCTCATTGCAGCCGCCATCACCATCATTTGCACTAGCATCTATCGGCTGGCGACAGCCACCGTCTACAAGATGACCCTGGAATCCTTGCTTTTCGAAGGGCTTCTGGTCTTTTGCATGATGTTCCTCTTTGACGCCTTTTACAAAATAGCAGATCCGGAAGCAACGGCCGAGCCTCGTGCAAAGGCGGAGCTTTCTCTGACAGCCCTCACCGTGGTATGCCTCCTTACGGTCGGCGGTGCAGGGCTGGGCTTTTTGCTGTGGGCTGTCATCGTATTTCTCGCCCTTTGCGCCGTCAACTACCTGGAAACGGGACAAGCTCTTTTCCCGGTGGTGGTCGCAGGGGTCATCGCTGCCCTCATGGACCAGGCTCAGTGGGGCTTTCTCGTCACCCTGCTCATCGGGGCGACAGCCGCTTCTTTTGCAAAAGGCTACGGAACGGTCGTAACCACGCTTTTCTTTGCTGCCGTGTGTTGGGTCCTCAAGTCCGCCGAAAGCGGGGTGGTTCTGGGGATCGACAACTATTGCCTTTTGATGGCTGCCGTGGGGTTTCTGGCGATCAACTGGAAATTCGGCTCCAAGATAAGGAAAGTTCTGGGCGCTTTTGCCGGTAACGGTGCTGCGGTCCTCGATGAAAAGCGTGCGTTTACGGATCAGCTGCTGCGGGTGCGGGCATCCGACATGGAGGATCTGGCGGAGCTTTACGCTACATACCTGGATAGCCGGTCCATGCTGGCGAATCAGTTCAACATCACCCGTCAGATAATCGATGACGCCAGAGCTCGCATCGGGGAAAGCGGCAGGCGGGCGTTGCGCCAGCCTCGTGAAAAATTCCGTGTCGCCATCGCCGTGTCTCAGTGCGCCGCCACGGGGGCTATCAACGGTGATTGCAGCGGTTGGCAGGATATAGGCGACGGCAGGATGGCGCTGGTCATCAGCGACGGCATGGGCAAAGGCAAGAAGGCGGCAGCCGAAAGCCTGATGGTCATCAAGACCATCATGGCATTGCTCAAGTCGGGGGTGACGACTGATCTGACGCTGAAAATGATAAACACCATAATGCTGATGAAGGACGACGAAGACTTTTTCGCTACGGTGGATCTGATCATCATAGACAAGACCACGGGCAAGACCAAGTTTTACAAAATCGGTGCGGCGCCTACGTTGATCAGGCGGAAGAGCAATGTGGAGGAAGTAAAGCTGTCTGCCGTGCCTCTTGGCATCGTCAACGGGCTGAAGATACGCTACGTAGAGACGACACTGCGAAAGGACGACTGGATCATCATGATGTCCGACGGGGTCAGCGACGGCGGTG
>JAUNBU010000218.1 GCA_030526925.1 Bacillota bacterium
TAAATGCCTACCGCTGTAACTGCGGCGGCAAGCTAACGGTGTACCAAGTCAGACGCCCTTCTTAGCGTCCTTTTCCTTGTACATGAGACGGTCTGCCTGCTCCTGCATGATATGCGGAGAGGTGTGTATGCGGATGTCGTATCTGACATAGCCGACGCTTATGGACGTGGAAATGGCGTGGAACTCTACCATAAGCTCTTCCTTCAATGCAGCGCGGAGCTTTTCCAAAAGGTTCTCCAGATCCGCCGCAGTCCGGCAGGAGACGAGTATGGTGAATTCATCGCCGCCGTATCGTGAGAGCAGGGCGTCCGTGTTTTTAAAGGTTTCGTTCATCTTATCGGCGATGTTTCGCAGGACCTGATCTCCGGCGTAGTGACCGTAGGCATCGTTGATGGTTTTGAAATCGTCCACATCTATGACCACCAGAAACCAAGGTGGTCCATATTTTTTTTGCTTCAATCTCTTGGCGAAGTAAAGCTCGAATTGGGTGCGGTTGGTCAGTCCCGTCAGCGTGTCCACGGAAATCTGCGTGTACTGCAGATTGATGTAGATCAGAATAATGGATATGGCGAGGGACGGCGGGAACAGGTTCAGCCCGTAGAAGAAAAGCTGGACAAAGCTCCCAAGGAAAGGGAACACCACAAATGATGCCAGGGACAGACATTCTCTCCTGCGGAGTCTGAAGAGCGTCCTGCGTGCTTCATGGAGCGCATAGACGGTGGCGACCAAAATATACAGATATGAGACTGCCGAATATATCCAGAATCCAGACTCCCTGTGGTAGACATTCTGCGCATCCACAGAAAATATGATGTGGGTCCAAGGTGAGGATGCCAGTATGACAAAGAACAGGAAGAATGGCAGGCTCAGCAAAACAAACGACCACTTCGGCAGGGCTTTGAAAAGCTTCGGGTTCAGCATCATCAGGACGAGCAAAAACCAGAAACAGCCTAGGGCTGCCACGGACCCGAGGTACAGGATATTGGAGACGTTCAGAAGAACGCCGGCGAAAGAGTTTTGCATACCGTCCAGATGCCAGGCTGCGTAGTCCAGGATGTGGATCATGAGGGTGACGCACACCAGGACCTGAAACATGGTGTTGCTCTGGGATTTCCGAAGGTTCTTGGCGGAGTGCACCAGAAGTATCAGGAGAGCCAGCAAGGAGACGAAGTCGATCTGAAAATAAAAGACATTACCCATGGTTTCCCTCCTTTTGCGCTTTCTTGTTGGCGTACATTCTCTGGTCCGCCAGGTCGATGAGCTGTTGCGGGCTTTCGATGGTATCCGGATCGAAGTAGGCGCAGCCCACCCCCAGGGAGATCGGATATTTTAACGTCTGTTTTCCTTCGCCGGAAGAAAAAGCGTGATCAAGACCCTTGAGGAATTTGGGATAGTCGAACTTTTCTCCGGAATCAAAGATCACGGCGAACTCGTCTCCGCCGTATCTGGAAAGGAAAACGCCTTTTTCGTCGCAGAGCTTCTTGAGGATGTCGGAGACGTAGCACAGGACCTTGTCGCCCTCCGCATGCCCCAGAGTATCGTTGATGATTTTGAAATCGTTGATATCGATCATGATCAGACCCCATTTTGCCTTGGGATCGGATTCCTGAAATTTATCGTAGAGGTATTTCTCAAACTGCCCTTTGTTTCGCAGACCGGTGAGGAAGTCGTTGGCTATTTTCCACTTCTGCATGTTCAGGTAGATAACCAGCAGCGCCAATGTGGTTAAAGGCCAGCAAAGAAGCAGGTCGGGATCCAGAAGCTGCACCATGTTTCCCAGGAGAGGGAAGGCAATGGCCAGCAGCAGGTAGATGCAGTATTTTTTTCTGGCGTAGGAAGCGTCGCGAAGCGCCGCATAAAGGAGCACACCGATGGAAATCAGGGTGTAAAAGATGGCGACAAAATACTGGAAGGCGTAGTAGTCGCCCCGATGGTAGTTGTTCAGGTCGTCTATGTAAAAGATCCATCCTGTAAAGGGCGCTAAAAGCACCGCAGCGATAATGAGGCCCAGCGGTATGGAAAAAAGGGCGCTGAGGAGCTTTTTACTGCTATGGAAAGTCTCTTCGTAAAGGGATGCGATGATGTACAGGAGCAGCAGATAGGAGAGAAGAACTCCCATCACTATGTAGACCTGATACATGCGCCATGAAACGAAGTTTGCCAGACCGGGAGCCATGTAGTCGATGGAGTTGACGGCAAGATAGGAGAGCATGGCGACCATGGAGAGGATGAGGAGTCCACGGAACAGAAAAGTAGACGCAGATGTGTCCGCATCCTTTCTCGTATCGATATATATCACTGCGAGAAGCACTAGTGAAAATAAGAATATGTTTAATATTGCGATGAAGTCCATAGGCTCTCTCCCCTTAACTAAAAATTTTAACATTAAATGTGGGGAAAAACCAGATAAAAACAAAAAAAATACAAGGGGAAAGCATTAAAATTTCAACGGTTTGAGGGTGATTGGCAGGTTACAGGGTAACAATGGCGCAGCTGCAAAAAAAAGCGAAGCCGGCGGTGGCATAGGGGCTGTGATGTCCTCGTCGCAGGACAGCAAGGGCGGGCAAGAATCTAAGGTAGATTCGCAGTCCGAGTCGGAGCGCGGGCGTAGCTTGCGAGTTGCCAGACTATTTTGCAAGTTAATAAATATGCATAATAAAGCACTAATACA
>JAUNBU010000219.1 GCA_030526925.1 Bacillota bacterium
TACCTTCCGTCCGTTATGATGGAACTGAGCCGCCCGGCAAATCCATTTGATGTATGGAAAGAGCCGGCAGGTCCAAATTGACCCATGCCGGCAGCGTAGGCTGCCATCTTATGGGACCACTCTTCATGAAAGACGGATTCGTTCCAGTCTGTCGGCGTGTTGGTGCAGGAAGAAAGTCTTCCTACGGTATCCAGGGTTTCCCTGATCACGCCGTTGAGACGCATGGAAAGCCACATTGATTCTGTAAAGGCACGGGTCCATTCCTCCGAAGGAGGGCCGCCTGTCTCATTGCTCTTTACTATTTCCTCAGCATAGGGCACAAAATGAAGGACAACGGTGTTCCCGGGGCGATAGATGCCTTTAGGGTGTTCGCTGAGCCTTCTGCTGAAAAACATGTCAAAGAGGGGGTTTTTCGTGTCGGCATAGCCTATGATGGGCTCTCCGAATTTTGTGGAAATGTCTTCCCTTGCTTCAAATTCTTTGATGGCGAGTTTAACGTTTTCTTTAATGGCGTTTTTGATATCTACTCCGGACATAAATAAAACCTTTCTTGTTAAAATACAGCTTGTAAATCGATCCACCCCTTTAATTCTACTTTTCAGAGGTAAGTCGTGGTATAATTATATCACAAAGAGGCTCAATGATTTGTGACTTTTGCAACAAATTTGCAGAAAGCATCCAAGACTTTTGACACTTTTAATCGGAGGAGACAGATGGAAGGGAAACGGACAAAGCCGATAAACGGGTTGCCTTATGTGGATAACGTGATGCTCATACTGATAGTGCTGGCGATAAATCTGGTATGTGCATTTGTGATTTTTTACGGGAAGGAAATCGACAACTCGGATATTCTGGTCGATGTGCTCTACTGTAGCCTGATCACATCATTTATCAATGTTTTTCTCGTCAGAAGGCAGATCCGAGTGCTTTACCGGAAGGGACGGATGCCCCGGGAGATAGCTGAAAGCAAGTTTATGCTGCACATGCCGCGCAATCCGGTTCTGCTGGCGTTGGTATTTTCTCTGGGTTTCGGCATAGTTATGGGAATAATGACGGTATTGATCATCCTGCTGTATGGTCTCTCGGGACTGTCATTTGAAGCCTTTCTCATCTGGAAACTGGTTTATTCGTGTCTGCTTACGGCGAAGATCATGGAGTTTGCCATCCTCCGGTATGTTCAGAAGGATTGCCGGGAAGCATGGGAAAAGGACGGAACCATTGCTGCGGCGGATGAGAAGCAGAAGATCGACAGAGAAAAGATCAAAAATCCCATACCCCGTCTTTCCGCATTATCGGAGCAGCTTCGAACGGTGACCAGCGATTTTGGATTGAATTTAATTACGGGGATATTCACAGGCAGGGTTCTCATTGCCGCTGAAGGGATCGTTACGATAATGCCCATCATGCGTGAAGGGGTGGCCATGTCAGCCTTGCTTTCCGGAGGGATATTGACATTCAGCACCATTATGCCTATGGCAAGGCGTGCCAGCCAGGCGAGAGAAGAAGGTGCGCTTTCCACGGAGGGAGACCCGGCGTCACCGGAATCCAGACTCGTTTCCTGGATCCCGGATGACCCGATAAAGTTCGCTTTCGTTTTGTTGATCCCGGTCATGGTCATCACATCTCTTGTCCTGACCGGCGTCTATACGCTGCTGGATTTCGACCAGCTGAATTTCTTTCAGTTCTTCTTCATCCGCTTCATCTATATCGCCGTATTGACAAGACCGGTGGTACGGCTTATCATGATGCGCTATATGCTGGAGCCGGACCAGACGAAAAAAATCAAGAGACGTTAGTTATCCTTCTGCGGTCTGAAGGCGATGAACAGCAGTACGCTGACCAGCATCAGAAGCGGATAATACAGGTTCGGTATGATGTTAAGCGGTGTGATGCCAACCAGGGCGGCAGCCGTCAGAAGCTGTGCGCCGTAAGGGATCAGTCCCTGCCCCACGGAGGCGAAGATGTCCAAGATTGATGCAACACGCTTCGAGTCTACGCCGAATTCGTCGCCGATTTCCTTTGCCACAGGTCCCGACATGACGATGGCGACCGTGTTGTTGGCGGTACACAGATCCACCAGAAATACAAGTATTCCCACACCCAGCTCGGCGCCTCGCTTGCCGTTGACGGATTTCTTGATGCCGTCGATGATGAGCGCGATACCGCCGTTTTCTTTTATGAGTGAGACGATGCAGGCCACGATGATGGAGATGATGGAGATCTCAAACAGCCCGGTCATGCCCTCCCCGATGACGCCGAAGGACTCCAGAAATGTAAAGGAGCCGTTGGCGATGCCTACGATCATGGAAAGGATGATGCCTGCGAAAAGCACGGCGAATACGTTGAAGCCGATCAACGCACCTATGAGCACCACCAGATACGGGATGACCTCGACGAAGTTGTAATCGTATACCGCCGATGAATCGTATTCCAGATTCATGGTCCGCAGGTAGAATATCACGATGGTAAGGATGGCAGCCGGCAGCACGATGAAGAAGTTCTGCTTGAACTTGTCCTTCATTTCGCAGCCCTGGGTCCTTACGGCGGCGATGGTGGTGTCGGAGATCATGGAAAGGTTATCGCCGAACATGGCGCCGCACACGGTGGCTCCGATGCAGATGGCGATAGGAAAGCCGGTCTGTTCCGAAACGCCCAGCGC
>JAUNBU010000220.1 GCA_030526925.1 Bacillota bacterium
AGAAATCCTTGCAATGTGGGTGGGTGTATGTTAATATAAGTCGTTAGTAATTTTACCTACGGCTCAGTCAGGCGAAACTCCGACGTTGGCTAAGCTGCAGGCGTATTAAAACAAGGAGGAAATATTATGATTACGACAGAAAAGAAAGCAGAAATCATCAAAGAGTATCAGCTGAAAGAGGGAGACACCGGTTCCCCGGAGGTACAGGTAGCTATCCTTACTTACAGAATCAACGATCTGAATGAGCACTTGAAGATCCACAAGAAGGATCACCATTCAAGAAGAGGTCTTTTAAAGATGGTAGGACAGAGAAGAAACCTTCTTAATTACCTAAAAGAAAAGGATCTTGAAAGATACAGAGATCTGGTTGCTCGTTTAGGTTTAAGAAAGTAAATGAATCTTGGAATTTAGACGGGGCGCACAATATCCCCGTCTTTATTTATATTTGTTAAGGTAAAAGAAAATAAACAGGAGGTAGTTGTTTATTATGAAGTTTACGGACTACAGAACATTTAAGACGGCCATCGGCGGCAAACTCATGGAGCTGGAAATCGGCAAGGTTTGTGAGATGGCAAACGGACAGGTTATGGTAAAGTACGGAGATACCGTTGTCAACGTTACAGCGGTAATGTCCAAGCAGCCAAGACCTGACATCGATTTTTTCCCACTGTCTTGCGATTATGAGGAAAAAATGTACGCTGCAGGGAAAATCCCGGGCGGTTTCATCAAGAGAGAGGGAAGACCAAGCGAAAAGGCTGTCTTGAATTCCAGATTGATGGATAGACCTTTGAGACCTTTGTTCCCGAAGGGACTGTTTAACGACGTGCAGGTGGTTGCCACCGTACTGTGTATGGACAACGACGCACCGTCAGAAATCGCAGCAATGATCGGCTCATCGGTAGCACTTTCCATATCGGACATCCCATGGGACGGGCCTACAGCATCCGTGCTCATCGGCATGGTGGATGGACAGTTCGTGGTGAACCCGTCGCTGGAGCAGAGAGAAGAAAGCAGTCTGCATCTGGTGGTATCAGGCACCAAGGAAGCCATCATGATGGTAGAAGCGGGAGCCAACGAAGTTCCGGAAGAAACTATTCTGGATGCTATCATGTTCGCTCACGAAGAAATCAAGAAGATCGTTGAATTTATCGAAGAGATCGTTAAGGAAGTCGGCAAGCCTAAGATGGAGATCGACCTTTACCAGATCCCGGAGGACATCGAAACGGCTGTACGAGCTTACGCAGAAGATAAAATGCGCGCCGCAATCCAGACCTACGACAAGATGGAACGTCTGGACAACATGGACGCAGTTGAAGAAGAGACAAAGGAACACTTTGCAGAAATCTACCCGGACAACGGCAAGGACATCGGCAACGTGCTTTACGCCATCACCAAAGAGCAGGTGCGAAGCCTGATCCTGGACGACGGCATAAGACCGGACAACAGGAAGACCACTGAGATCAGACCTATCTGGTGTGAGACGGGCGTACTTCCGAGGACCCACGGCTCTGGACTTTTCAAGAGAGGACAGACTCAGGCACTTTCCGTAGCGACCTTAGGCGCTATGGGGGATGCTCAGACTATAGACGGTATCACGGAGCAGACGGAAAAGCGTTACATGCACCACTACAACTTCCCGCCTTATTCCGTAGGAGAGACCAAGCCGATGCGAAGCCCGGGCAGACGAGAAATCGGACACGGAGCTTTGGCAGAAAGAGCTTTGATCCCTGTGCTTCCGAGCGTTGAGGAATTCCCATATGCCATCAGAGTGGTATCGGAGATCCTTTCATCCAACGGCTCCACATCCCAGGCGTCCGTATGCGGAAGCTGCCTGGCGCTGATGGACGCAGGCGTGCCTATCACATCTCCTGTTGCCGGAATCGCCATGGGGCTCATAGAAAGAGTAGAAGAAGACGGAAGCAGCAAGATGGCTATCCTTTCGGATATCCAGGGCATGGAAGACTTCCTGGGCGACATGGACTTCAAGGTTGCGGGAACTGCCAAGGGCGTGACCGCTATCCAGATGGACATCAAGGTTCACGGACTTTCCAAGCAGGTTCTGCAGGATGCGCTGAAGCAGGCCTACGAGGGCAGGATGCACATCATGAAGGAAATGCTGGATGAACTGCCGGAGCCGAGAAAAGAGCTTTCACCGTATGCACCGAGGATCATTTCCATGCAGATCGATCCGGATCACATCAGAACGGTCATCGGACCGGGAGGAAAGACCATCAACAGGATCATTGCCGAGACCGGCGTCAAGATCGACATCGACGACACGGGCCTTGTTTACATCGCAGCGCCTGATATGGAAGCTGCCGATGCGGGAGTCAAGGAAATCGAATTGCTGCTGAAGGAGCCGGAACCGGGCGAGATCTACGAGGGCAAGGTTACCAGGCTGATGGCATTCGGCGCCTTTATCGAGATCCTGCCGGGCAAGGAAGGGCTGCTGCACATCTCCAAGATGGCCAAGCACCGCGTGGAAAAGGTAGAGGACGAAATGAACGTTGGCGACATCGTCAAGGTCAAGGTTACCGAGATCGACAGCCAGAACAGGATCAACCTTTCCAGGAAGGAACTGCTGTAAAGCAGGGCATAGCCTTGCAGACGGCCCTGCGGGATGCAGGATGATCTTAAGAACTGAACAAAAAAA
>JAUNBU010000221.1 GCA_030526925.1 Bacillota bacterium
GGGAAAAGACCGTAAGACTTGCCAAAATGGGTATGCTGGTGGCGGTATCCATCGTATTGGTATACTTCATCCACTTCCCGATCTTTCCGGCAGTCGCCTTCCTGGAGTACGATCCGGCAGACATTCCGATCCTGATTGGAACCTTCGCCTTCGGGCCTTTGGCAGGCATCCTGTTGACGGTAGTCACCTCTGTGATCCAGGGTGTGACGGTCAGCGCAGCCAGCGGTGTGTACGGCATACTTATGCACATCATCGCCACCAGCGTTCTGGTGCTGACGGCAGGGCTCATCTATAAATTCAACAAGACGCGAAAGGGTGCAGTCATTGGGTTGCTCTGCGGTGTCGTAGCAATGACCGTTGTGATGATCGGCGCCAACATGGTCATCACACCTCTGTTCATGGGTGTTCCGAGAGCCATGGTTTGGGACTTGATGCCGTTTATCGCAGGTTTCAACGCCATCAAGGCAGGCATCAACGGTGCAGTGACCTTCCTGCTCTACAAGCGGATATCAGGCTTCCTGCACAAATAGAGTTTTATCCGTAAACATAAAGAGCAGCACGAGGCATCATATAAGAACCCCGCAGTCAGAAAACTTTTCAAGCGTCAGAAAATTTTTCGAGCGGGGTTTTATCATGCCGCCGTTCTGTGGTATACTAACTAGGTTATGGAACAGAACACGCATATCATCAAAAATCAACAGGAAACGGAAGCTTTCGGTGTGCAGCTGGGCCGTGAGGCGACGCCGGGGATGGTCATCGCTTTGACGGGCGACCTGGGGACCGGTAAGACCACCCTGACCAAAGCCATCGCCAAAGGTCTTGGGATCGACCGTACAGTCACCAGCCCTACATTCAATATCGTCAAGGGATACGACGGAGGCAGACTGCCGCTGTATCATTTTGATGTATACAGGATCGGCGATCCGGAGGAAATGTACGAGCTGGGCTACGAGGAATACTTTTACGGAGAGGGCGTATGCGTCGTCGAATGGGCGGATCAAATAGAAGAGATCATTCCGGAGGATGCCCTCAAGATCCACATAGAATACGGCGAAAAAGAAGGAGAGCGTATATATAGATGTACATTTTAGCCATAGAGACTACAGGCGCCTTTGCATCGGCAGCGCTGATGAAAGACGACAAAATTCTGGACTGCATCCATGGAAACGACAGATTTTCACATCTGCAGAACCTGATGCCCCAGATCGAAACTGTCATAAAAAGAAATAAATTGTCGTTAGGCGATATGACCGCCATTGCAGTCTCCTGCGGACCCGGATCGTTTACGGGGATCAGGATCGGTGTATCCACGGCGAGAGCCTTATCTCAGGTGCTGGGCATCCCCTGCATAGCCGTATCAAGCCTGGAGGGTCTTGCCATGAATCTTCTTCTCATGGAAAGGGCAGACCCCGGTCTTTTGCTTTGCCCTATCCTGGATGCGAGAAGAAGCCAGATCTACGGCGGCGGGTATGTTTTAAAGGACGGCTACCCTGAAGAAAAGATCAAGGCAGGTGCCTATACCATAGAAGAGTTTTTGTCGAAGGCAGAAGGATATCATCGAATATTGTTATTAGGCGATGGCGTAGACGCTTGCAAAGAAAAGATAGAAACGATCCGCCCCGAAGGAACCGAGACAGCCCCTGAACGCATAAGATATCAGGATGCCGCTTCCGTGGCGAAGCTGGGCGCAAGGCTTTTACGTGAGGGGAAGACCTGCGGTTATGAGGACCTGAAGCCGCAGTATATGCGCATGGCAGAAGCGGAACGTAAGCTGCAGGAAAAGCAGAGGAAGCAACAGAAAGGCTGATGAAGATATATGGCAGATGTATTGGTGAGACAGGCCAAACCCGGGGACGCGGAGGCAATCTATCAAATCGAAAAGCTGTGCTTTCCCGACCCATGGAGCAGGGAGGCAATGGTTTATGAACTGGAAAAAAACCCGCGTGCTTTTTACATCGTGGCGGAAATGGGGAAAAAGGTAGTAGGCTATGCCGGGTTGTGGTGGATCGAGGACGAAGGGCACATCACCAATGTGGCAGTGATGCCGGGCTACAGGAACAGGAAGATAGCGGAGGGCATCATCCAAGTAATGCTGGATTTTACCTGTGAGGAGGGCATAAAACATCATACCCTGGAGGTGAGACGTTCCAACATAGCTGCCATCGCACTTTACGAGAAATTCGGATTTCAGGTGGAGGGCGTGAGAAAGGGATACTATCTGAATAACGGGGAAGATGCGCTGCTAATGTGGCGCCATGCAGAATAAAATAGCGGGCTTTCATAAATAATAGTAGTAGGCTGTTATTTACGGGAGGCGCATATGGACAAATTTTCGGGCGACAACATGAACAATGTCTATTCCAAGTGCAGGAAGTTTTCGAGGAGACACGATTTTGATGTATTCAGCATGAGCGACTACACGTCCTGCGAAAACTGCAGACATCTCAACGGAGAAAACCAGTGCGAGAAAAAGCTGGAAGAAAACAGGAACGAGCTGTACTGAAGCAAATAGCCGGGACCGCTGCAGGCGGACCGAAAGAGTAGCAAGAGGAGCACATAGGGAAAACATGAAACAGGAAAAACTGCTGACATTGGCAATCGAATCAAGCTGTGACGAAACGGCGGCAGCCGTA
>JAUNBU010000222.1 GCA_030526925.1 Bacillota bacterium
TGGAGATCGTCCACGGCATCTTTTTTATTACCAGAGACATCATCCCGGTCATCAGGATCCAGAACATCACGGTGAAGCAGGGGCCCATCTACAGAAGGTACGACCTTCACACGGTGGAGATCGCCTTGGCAAGCGGCAAATTCGAGATTGTAGGGCTGAGCCGTCAGACGGCAGACGAGATCGCAGAAGCCCTGCGCCAGAAGCTTTATACCAGACTGGAACAAAAGGAGGGCCTGTAAGATGCTGTTTGGACCGCAGCGCGGCAGCGCCTTTACAATATTCGATAAATTCGCATCCACATTCGGGCTTCCCATCGCCGTTGTTTTATTGGCATTGATTTTTAGAAACATAGACGCCCTGCTGCAAAACGGCATCGTATTGGCCGTCGTTCTGATCACGCCGGTGGTTCGCTTTCTCAGCTATCTTTTTACCTATTATTCCATCGATGAAGAGAAGTTTCATGTAAAGAGCGGGCTGCTCAACAAGAAGAATCTGGAGATTCCTTTGGACAGGATCACCACGGTGGACTTTACACAGAATCTGATTTTTCAGTGGGCAGGCGTCTACAGCATTACGGTGGATAACGCCAGTAACTACGGGGGAAACGGACAGGGAAAGGTGCAGCTGGCGCTGAAGAAGGCTGATGCTGTTAGAGTCAAGGCATTGCTGCTTTCCAAGAAGGAAGAAGCCTCACAGACCCGACCGGTGGAGCGCTGGGTGTCGGCAGATCCTTTGGGAAACGTTGCCGGAGAAAGCGGCATGATGGCAGATGTCAGGCTGGAAACCTACAGCGAATCGCCGATAGACGATTCAGGAGAGACCACGGTGGTGCCTGCCAGAAACATCCTCATCATGGGAGCGCTCCAGTCAAAGGGCAATGCGGTGGCACAGGTGATTTCCATACTGGCGGTTCTGGGCAGTATGGGCAATATCATCCTAGACAGGGAATTAGGCGTAGAGGACAGACTGGTGGATGCTATCCTGGGAATCCCGGGAATCGGTATCGCAGCTGGGATACTTATTTTGTTCATCCTGCTTTCTACGGTGCTGGGCGCAGCCTTTGCCTTTATCAAATACTACGGATTCAGGATAAGGAATGGCGAGGAGTCCATCTTCATCGAATACGGGCTTTTTACGAAGAAAAGCTATTCGCTGCTGAAGGAAAAGATCTCCGGCGTGGAATTCGTCCAGTCGCTGCCTATGCGGTTCTTTAAGGTGGGGTATCTCAATGTGCTGGCTGTGGGCTACGGAGACATGGAGTCCCAGGAAAAGGCCATGATGTATCCGTTGATCGGGGCGCAGGCTGCTGATGAGTTCGTGATCGGCTATATCCCTGAGATGAAAGAGGCGAAAGAGTACGAAAGGCCTCTCGGAGGAAGCCTTCGGTACTTTTTCTTCTGTCCGCGATTTTTCATGATGCTGGTTTTAGTGGCGGCTGCGGTGGTGGCAGAGCTGCTCTTTGACGTTACATCCCTGTGTCCTTTCGATCTCAGCTGGGCGTGGATCTTGCTGGCGCTCTTCGGGGTGCTGACGGTTCTGTCGGTGGTGGCTGAGTACGGTAATACGGCGGTCAGCGCAGGCAAAGAGACGGTGCATTTCGTTTCCGGCGGCTTCACCAAATTCAGAACGATCATCAAGACGGAGAAGATAGAGTCGGTCAGCGACAGAGCCAATGCGCTGAAGCGAAGAAGGGGCATAGTGTCCATTAAGATGGGTATTCTGGCACCGGCATTCGATTCGGTAAAGCAGGTGAGGAATATGCATTTGCAGGCTTTTGAAAACATCAAAAATGTGATAGAGTATTAGAAACGCAGATGACAGGCAGAATCATGCCAAAAGGGCATGCAGAAATCGGAAAGGCAGGAAAAGAGATGAATATAGCAGTGATAGATGGACAAGGTGGCGGTATCGGCAGAGCCATCGTAGAAAAGGTAAAGAAGGCGTTCCCCCAGGTGAATGTGATCGCCCTGGGGACCAATTCGGCAGCCACGGGGCAGATGCTTAAGGCGGGAGCCGATGAAGGGGCGACCGGAGAAAATGCCATCGTCCACAATATGAAGCATGTGGATGTGGTCATGGGTGTCATCGGCATCCTCAATGCCAATTCCATGATGGGGGAGCTGACGCCTGCCATGTCGACGGCCATCGGCGGCAGCCATACCTACAAGATCCTGCTGCCTATCAACCGTTGCCACATCCATGTGGTCAGCGTGGCGGATGTGCCTCTGGGAGAGCACATCGATAACGCCGTTGTCGCTCTGCAGGAGTATATGGCAGATAGACAAGTTTAGCACCTAAATAAACCGCCTAGTAGCATATTTGCGTCGATGTCCTCATCGCAGGGCAGCTTGGAATTTCCCTCGCGAGCCTCGAAGCCCCTCGTAAACTCGCGGCTTTGCCGCTCAGACAGTACGAGGGGGCTGTGTCGAGCCTTTCGCTCGGGACATTCTCATGCTGCCATCTGCTCTTGCGGATTACGCCGCTAATACGCTACTAGGCGCATTAGACGCACATGGCTACAGGTCCTGGAATTTGAAGGTGGCGGTTCCGTCGGCGTAGTCGCTGACGATCTGTCCGTTGCCCGCAAGCT
>JAUNBU010000027.1 GCA_030526925.1 Bacillota bacterium
TCCAATCGTCCCTTGCAGTCCGCCTGCTCTGCCTCTGTCATGTCCGCCCAGGCTTTTCCAAAGAGAATGTTGTCTTGGGAAACTACTTCCCGTGTAAAAAGTTCCTCGTTTTCTCCCAGCACCACCTGATTCTTCTCGCTGTCGATCTTCGTCACGAAAACGGGCTTTCCCAATGCGATTCCAAGACCCTTTCGCTGCCCTATGGTGTAGCTCAATATGCCTCGGTGTTCGCCCAGCTTGTTGCCCTTCCGGTCAACGAAGTCGCCTGCCGGGGAAACGACACCTCTCCTGCTGAGAAAGGCTTTGTAATCGTCGCTATCGTCAATAAAGCATATTTCCTGGCTGTCCCTGGCATCCGCATTGGCAAGCTCTTTTTCCCTGGCAATATCCCGGACCTTTTCTTTATCCTCCATGCTGTTTAAAGGCAGTAATAGCCGGGAGATGGTCTCTTGGCCCAGACGATAGAGCATGTAGGACTGATCCTTTTTCTCGCTTGCCGCCCTTTTTATGTACCATAGACCGCTTTCTTCATCAAAGAAGGTATCGGCATAGTGACCCGTGGCGATATGCTCGGCGCCTATGCTGTCCGCAGCCTCCAGCAGCGTCCTGAATTTTATACTCGGGTTGCAGACGATACATGGGTTGGGCGTCCTGCCTCTGCTGTATTCACGGCAGAAATCATCTATGACGATGCTCTCAAATTCTGCGCTCACATCCCGGTATAAAAAATCGATACCCAGCTGGCGTGCGGCCTGCTCCGCCTGCTTTCTGCCGCTTTCCCATGCCTGTACATCAAAATACAAGCCTATGACCTCATAGCCCTTTTCCTGAAGCAACAAAGCGGCGGCAGTGCTGTCCACGCCGCCGCTTAAACCTAAAACGACTTTACTCTTCATTCTTCTTCCTCTTCGATGTGGTGATGGTCCTCTTCCTCCGCATTGGGGTCAAAGCCCTCAAGCCCTGCATATGTCTTGCCGTGCTTCTGGGCGTAATCGTAGATTGCCGACTTTATAGCGTGCTCCGCCAGCACCGAACAGTGTATCTTCACAGCCGGAAGTCCGCCCAGCTCCTCCACTATCTTCTTGTTGGAAAGCTCCAGCGCCTCCTCCACGTCCATACCTATGATCATATCCGTCGCCATGCTGGACGATGCGATGGCGCTGCCGCATCCGAATGTCTTGAATTTAGCGTCGCTGATCTTTTCATCGTCGTCCACCTTGATTGAAATCTGCATCATGTCTCCGCAGACCGGACTGCCGTAGGTCCCGATGCCGTCTGCATTTTCGATTTCTCCTACGTTATGTGGATTCATGAAATGTTCCATTACTTTATCGTTATATAATGCCATGTTCTTACCATCCTTCCTGACCCGTTACCGGGGATAATTCTCTAAGTCTTGCTACTACCTGTTTCAATACGTCTACCGTATAATCTATGTCTTCTTTCGTTGTGAAATCTCCTACCGTAAAACGCACCGTGCCGTTCATCTTGGTGATTGAAACTCCTATGGCTTCCAGCACGTGGGACGGCGCCAGGGATTTTGACGAGCATGCCGAGCCGGTGGAAACGCTTACGCCGTTACCGTCCAACATGAGCAAAATCGCCTCTCCCTCTATATAGTCAAAGGATACGTTCAGATTGCCCGGATGCCGCTTGTCTTTGGAACCGTTCAGCTGCACGTCGGGAATGTTTTCCTGTATCTGCTCCCAAAAATAATCACGCAGACCGCTGCAGTGTTCTATGTGGCTCTGCAGATTTTCCATGGCAAGCTCCGCCGCCTTGCCGAAGCCGATGATGCCCGCCGTGTTCTCCGTGCCTGCACGCTTCTTGCTCTCCTGGGCGCCTCCGTGCATGAAGTTGGCAATCCTGGAGCCCCTCTTTACATAGAGAGCCCCTACTCCCTTAGGACCGTAGATCTTATGAGCTGATATGGAAAGAAAGTCCACGCCCAGCTCTTTCACGTCGATGGGCACATTGCCCAGGGCCTGCACCGCATCGGTATGAAAAAGGACGCCCCGCTCCTTTGCCACTGATGCCAGCTCTTTGATGGGCTCCAGCGTTCCGATCTCGTTGTTTATCATCATGATGCTGACCAGAATGGTATCCTCCCGGATGGCATCCTTCAGAGTCTGCGGGTCTACGAAGCCTTCATTGTCCACCTCAAGGTATGTCACTTCAAAGCCCTGCTTCTCCAGATACTGGCATGTATGAAGCACCGCATGATGTTCTATCCTGCTGGTTATTATATGCTTTCCTTTGCTTTTCAGGGCATCTGCCACGCCCTCCAGGACCCAGTTGTCTGCCTCTGTTCCGCAGGATGTAAAGAATATCTCCTTTGGCTGTGCGCCGATAAGCTTGGCTACCTGCGATCTGGCTTTGTCAAGACCTTCCTTTGCCGTAAGTCCCGGCCCGTAGAGGCTTGAAGGGTTCCCGTAAAGTTCCGTATAGTAGGGCAGCATTTCCTTTACTACCTCTTCTTTAACAGGCGTCGTTGCCGAATAGTCCAAATAAACCTGTCTCATATGCTAGTCTCCTTATCTATAGATTCATATTGAGTATGTATTCTTCCTGTCTTGTATATTATACCATTTTGATGAACTTTGCAATACGTTTCGGCAACAAAAACGACATTTCTTTACTTTTTTTATCCACTTTACTCCTGCCCCTGAATTTCCAAGGATGTAAGCCTGTACTCGTCCTTAATTTCTTTCAGTCCAATCTCGTATGTTATCCGCTCTTTATACACCCCTTCATACCCTTCATTGGTCCATTCTATCTCACCGACGAAGGTGTAGCTATCGTATATGTTGCTCATTTGTTCCAGGGATACTATGTCCATGTTTCTCACCTTCTCATAGTCCGAAGCTCCGTAATCTTTGAGTGTCCGCAAGTCTCTGCTGTAAAGCGCCCCTGTCTCCACCTGCCTCAGCTGCTCCTTTCCTTCTTCGTAAGTGAGCACCCCACTCATTATATTTTCTATGATATCCGTACGCTGATACATCAATTCTTTGACCGCCCCGGCTTCCTTATCTTCCGTAGCGCCTGCCAATCCCAGCCCTGCCACGCACAGGACTGCACATAACAGTATCAGCCGAAACCATTTCTTCTTCATTGCCTGTCCCCCTTATCTTCCCGTCTCATTCTATATGGGCAGCTTGCCTGTCCGCCTATATGATAGAACAAAAAAAGCGGGAAACGTGATGTTTCCCGCTGTCGCCCTTCTACTAATTTTGTCTCTTTTTGATTTCTGCCAGTTCTTCATCCGAAAGGTCCTCCACGAACTTGATCCGTTTCAGATGTCCCTTGAAGTTCTCCCTGAACTTCTCGATGTATTCCTTTCGCAGGAGCTCCTGCTCTTTCTTTTCTTCTGCGCTCAAGCCCTCTTCCTTGGCCTTTCTGGCAAGAAAGTTGATCCGATCCATCTTTTCCTTTTCCAGCATTGCTACTCTCCTCCGCCTTCTCCTTGTTTCTCTCGTCTCCTGTGATCTCTGTATCTCATGGATTTCATCCTGATTTCTCAGCTTCGTCTCTTATGATAGTCCATGGCAAAAGCCATGTCAAGGATGAAGATTTTGACGTGGATTTCACCTCACCCACCTCAAATTCATGGCTTCCTGTGGTGACATTTCCCTGTGTTTGTGTTACAATGTGGATGGTTTTTGATAAAATAAATCAAACAGATCAACAATCATATATGCGATGTGATAAATACTGGACAGAAAGGTTATACTATTATGAAAAACTTAGTCATTACAGGGCTGGGAGCCGTGACTCCCATCGGTATCGGGGTAGAAAATTACTGGCAAGGGATTTTGGACATGAAGTGCGGCATCGAAAAAATCAGCCGCTTTGAGGATGAGGATGTGCCCATTACCATTGCCGGAGAAGTCAAGGGCTTCGATCCGAAGGAATACATGACTCCCAAGCTGGCGAAGGAAATGGGTGTTTTCATCCAATACGCCTACGCTGCCGCCAAGGAAGCCATCGACCAGAGTGGCATCAAGATAGAATCCGAATCAGACCGAATCGGTATCGTCATGGCAACCGCCCTAAACGGTACTGCCGAGATCGCCGAAACGGAATACGACTACAGCGTCAAGGGCAAAAAACGCGTCAGCCCTAGATTTCTTCCAAAGATATTGGGAAATCTCGGTGCTGCTCAGATCGCCATTTCCTACGGGATCCACGGTCCCAGCTTCACAGTCAGCACAGCCTGCTCCTCAGGCGGAGACGCCATCTGCATGGCGGCCATGCTTCTGAATTCCGGAGAAGCCGACGTGATGCTGGTTGTCGGCGGGGAAAGCGCACACTGCCCTATCGTCATGTCTACCCTAGCACAGGCCAAAGCCCTTTCCAAGAATCCCGACCCTAAGACAGCATGCAGGCCTTTTGATGCAGACAGAGACGGATTCGTCATGGGAGAAGGCGGCGGAGCCATCATCCTGGAGACGGAGGAACACGCAAAAAAAAGGAATGCGTCCATCCTTTGCAGCCTGGCCGGCTACGGCAACAACACCGACGGCTATCACGTAACGGCTCCGAGACCTGACGGCAGCGGAGCGGTTGCCTGCATGAAGAGTGCCCTTTCCAAATCTGGGCTGAAGCCGGAAGATATCGGCTACATCAATACCCACGGAACGTCCACACCTGTTGGCGATCCGGTGGAAGTCATGGCTATCAAGACCCTATTCGGCTGGGAAGATAAGGATGCCCCTATGCCCGAAGAACTGAGAGCCAATATCCCGCCTGTCAGCTCCACCAAGGGCAACACGGGTCATCTCATGGGCGCAGGCGGCATCACGGAGGTCATAGCCTGCATCAAAGCCATCGAGACAGGCATATTGCCACCTACCTTGAACTACAAAACTCCGGACCCTGAATGCGATCTGGATTTCATACCTGAAGGTCCTCGAAAGACTCAGATCAATGCCGCCATGTCCAACGCCCTTGGCTTCGGCGGTCAAAATTCCAGCATCATCGTCAAAAAATACGAGGGGGATTGAGACAGTTACTTACTTTAGGAGGAAGACATATCATGAACTACTCATACGATATCACCAATTTTAAGGAAACCTTTGAACGGGATTTTACCTACATCAACGGTTTCATGAGAACGGTAAACAGATACGCCAAAAGACCGGCGCTCTACTGCCCTATCCGCGACATTTCCCTGACTTACGAGGAGCTGAACGCTCAGGTCAACAAGCTGGCCAATGCCCTTGCCGCAGATGGTGTGAAACGGGGCGACGTTGTGCTCTACAGCCTTTACAATTCCATTGAATTCGCCCTTTGTTATCTGGCGCCCCAGAAGCTGGCTGCCATCCACTCCCCGTCCAACTACAGGCTGGCTCCGGGAGAAACTGCTGCCGCCATCGAAGACAACCGACCGAAGGTTTTCATCTACGACGCAGATGTAAAGGATGCAACTGTGGAAGCGCTGAAGCTGTCTGCATACAAGCCTTCCCGCATAATCATGACGGACATCACGGGAGAAGCAGAACTGCCAGAGGGTCATATCCGATTTGAAGATTATATCAAAGGCAAGTCCGAAGCGGAGCCGGTGGGCGACTATGAGACCGATGCCTATACGGAGGTCACCCGCTTCTTCACATCGGGAACCACCAGCAGACCCAAAGGCGTTCCCTGCAATAACATCAACGAAGTGCTGACGGCACACGACAACATCATGCTGTTTCCCCTGGCGCCTGTTGATGTGACCATGAATACATCCCCATGGTTTCACCGAGGCGGTCTTCACATGGGCGGTCCCTGCCCTACTTTCTTCGTAGGCGGGCAGATCATCATCCTGCGGGAATTTACGCCCAAACGTGCCCTCCAGTATATAGAAAAGTACGGCGTTACCTTTGCCGTAGGCGTTCCTGCTATCCTCAGCCTTATGGCAAAGGTCCAGCAGAATCTTAAAGCAGACCTTTCCAATCTGAAGGCAATCATCACCATGGGCAGCCCTCTGGAAAAGGAAGCCTGCATCTACTTCCAGCAGATGCTGACGCCGAACATCTGCAACGGCTACGGCACTACGGAGACCTTCGCCAATACATTTCTGCGTCCTTTCGACCTTCCGGAAATGGCAGGCGCTGCCGGTCGTTCATCCATCGACGATGACGTCAGAGTGGTCAAGCTCTACGATGACAGGAAGGCAGAGCCGGACGATCTGGTTGCAGACGACGGCTCGGAAGTGGGCGAAGTGATTATCAAATCCATCGCCAAATCAGCCATGTGCTACATCAACAACGAAGAAGAAACTAAAGAAAAGTTCTACAAGGGTTATATGTATACCAAAGATCTTGGAACCTGGGACGAGAATCATTACGTGACCATCGCAGGACGAAGGGACGACATGATCGTTTCCTCCGGGGAAAACATCTTCCCACCTCAGATCGAAGAAGTCCTCAACAGCCATCCGAAGGTTGCCGACTCCATCGTCACCGGCGTCCATGACAAGCTGCGAAAGGAAAGCATAGTCGCCTACGTGGTCCCTGAAGACGATAGCCTGACGGCAAAGGAGCTGAGCCGGTACTGCGCCCAGCACCCGTCCCTTTCCACCTACAAGTGCCCCAAGTATTACCGTTTCATCGACGAAGTACCGCGAAATGCCACCGGCAAGCTGCTCCACTACAAAGCCAAGGAACAGGCGCTGGAGGACCTTTGGGACGGCAAACTGATCCGCTCACGCCACGACGCATAGAACGTGTCGCATAGCTACTGCGTCACTTCCGACTTACGATGAGAAGAGGAAGAGCACGATGTCCAGCGGCTCCAGCGTGCAGCTCAGCTTGTACTGCTTCTGCGCCGGGATCATACGGAATGAAATCTCCGGCATGGACATCCTCTGTATGATGTCGTACTCTTCCGCTGTCAGTTCCTCTTTAAAATCAAGCTGTGACCAGTAATATGCGAATGTACTCTGGGAATGCATATGCTTCTTCGTAAGCTTGGTACGTTGAGAAAGCTCCCTGACGTTAAATGTCAGCAGGATAGACTCTCTTTCCTTGGGATTGAACGCAAGTATGGCGCTGGAGCCTTCCCCGGATACCGCCAGATAGTTGACACCGGAAGATACTATTCCCGCCGGCATCTCACGGAGAAATCCGAGAAAATGACTCATCGGCTTCTTCAGACCGTTTACGGCGAAGAGGCCTTTTTGATTTTTGCCGCCATCCATAAGTGGCAGACTGAGGTTCTCCAGCCGTTGCTTCTCCGCCAGCTTTCCTGCTAATTCCACACAATCACGCTGCTGGTTGACATCGTAGTATTCATCGGGAATCTTTATCCCCTCTCGGATCAGATCGATCTCGCTGACTGCGCCGACTGCGCTGCTCAGCTTACTCATGAGCGCCACCGCCGGACCGTTGAAATCCACGTCGATGATTGACACCGGCTTTTCACTTCCCTTGAACACAGGATAGTTGGTGTATTCCTCAATGGATTCCTTCAAACGGTCCAAAGGAAGCTCCTTAGATTTTGGATCCTTTCTCCCGATGATCTCGTCAGCGAAAAGCCTCCTGTATTCCTTGGGATGATGACCAAACCAGTTTTTGAAATTTTCCACGTAATATTTCACATCGGAGAAGCCTACGTCCTGTGCAATCTTGGATATGGACTCATCCGTTGCCAACAAAGTAGGCTCGGACATCTCCACGCGCACAAGGCTGACGAAGTTCCGAAAGCTTTCTCCCATGAATTTCTGAAACAGATGTGACAGGTAGTAGGTGCTTATCTTCTCCGATTCCGCTATTTCCGCAAGGCTCAGCTTGTATGAATAGTTCATGTATATGTAACTTATGATCCTGCTGATCCTGTCAAGTTGGAACAGGTCATGGGCAGTCTTATGTTCGAATATCCTGTTGTTCTTTTCAATGGAAAACCCTCTGAAATGGTTGATCAGATTGGTAAGCAAGGACAAGGTATTATCTATTATCCGGCTTTCGTATCCGGCAGCCTTGTTATATTGCTCGCTTACAATGGAAAATATCTGTTCCCGCAGCAGCGTCTGGTTCTTATAGGATGATGCCGTTTCGCTGACCTTAGTGGTAAACACCATGGCGCCGAGACCGGGAAAATAGTTGCTGAAATATTCCACGTTGATGTTGATGACAAGCAGCAGGTTGCTCTCACTGATGGATGTGAAAGAATGGACGTCATCATTATGTATGATATGCACGCTGTTGCGTCTCAGTGTATAATGGGTAAAAGTCAGCCTGAGATCCAATTCCCCTTCCAGTACATATACGATCTGAAAATCAGGGTGCTTATGCAAAGGGTATTCTTTGATCTCCAGCAGCTGGGCTTTTACGGGGACACCATCCGGATATTTGATTTCTTCTATCATGTTCGACATATGGTCTCCTTTCGCACTTTCCCAATGTTATATCCATGTTATACCTATGCGTTCAATTCTGTCAACAAAAAAACCGATTTAGTTGCTATATTCAAAAGATTTATCTGTAAACGCTTTGAAAATATCCATACAATTTAAACAAAAAAGTCAGTTTTGAAACAAGAATATTCTGTAAATTTAAAAAGGAATAATATAAACTGACGGAAAGAAAGGAGGTGCCGACCATGTTGGAACTTGGCAATGAAGCACAAGTTAGAAGTGCACTGGAAGGAAAAACCGGTCTCGGAAAGGAAATGGAGAGCGAACTGATCAGAAGAGTTGCTGTCACCGAGCTGGAACAGGACGATGATACCGTAATCTCGCCTGTCAACAAGGGGATATTTATTGGGATGGTTGTTATTTCTCTCATTGCAACGGTACTGTTGTTCATTTAGGAGGTGATCGCGTGGATAATTATACGAAAGAGGCGCAGTTTAGTGCAATGCCCCTTACAAGAAAAGAAAGAATGTATGGTTTATTGGACTCATCATTAGTTAATACCGGATACGGGATCGCCACCTGGTGTTTTTTGACAGGAGGTCTTCTGGCATCCATCGTAAGTTTTAAAGTCGCAGTCGTTACAGCACTGGTTGGAAACGTGGTGGGAACTTTGCTGGTCGCCCTGGCGGTTTCCATCATTTCACACAAATACGGCATTGATACATATTCTTCCATCGGTGTATTCTTCGGAAAAATCGGAATGAAAATAGTATTCGCCGTATTCATCATCACTAATCTTGGCTGGGTAGTTGTCCTGGGTTCCATGTGCGCCCGTTCTTCTCACAGCCTCTCGGATGCCATAACCGGATCGACCATGCCGGCATGGGGTATTACGATTCTGACCATAGTGGCAGTAGCCATCATGTGGTTCATCGTATACAAGGGTCCGGCTGCTCTGAAGATGATGAACAGGATCATGGTTCCGGGGCTGTGTATCTGTATGCTGATCATGATCATCGCATTGATCTCAAAAAACAGCTTTGCAGATATATGGAATGCAGAAGCTATGGCGCCATATCCAAGCAAAACCGTCAACATCATTCTGGCGCTTGAATTGAACATCGGCGCAGGAATATCCTGGTGGCCCGGTATAGGCGCCCTGGGAAGACTGAATAAAACTGCGACCACCACCGTTTGGGGAAATATGATCGGACTGGCTTTCGCACCTGTTCTCGTAGCATTACTCTCTGCCGCATCCGCTTATACGGTCGGCAGCTCCGATCCTACAGAATGGATGATCCCGCTTGGCGGAATCGGATTTGGCGCATTGGCGCTCTTCTTCGTAATTCTTGCCAACTTGAGTTCCGGATCCTATGCCTTTTATAACACATGTCTCGGTCTTAAGAATTACAATGTGTTCGCCAACAGGAAATGGATCGTAGTCACAGCATGCTTCCTTGTACCGGTGATCGTCTTGTGCTTCTTCCAGGACTTCGTATATGGCAATTACCAAATGCTTCTCAACTTCAGCGTAGCCATATTCGGTCCGATGAGCATCATCCAGATACTGGACTACTATGTGTTCAGAAGAAAACACATCGATCTTCGCGCACTCTACGACACCACTTCAAGCTCAGATATGCGCTATAACGGCGGAGGTAACTGGGGCGGCATCATCATTTTGGCGATTTCCATCATCATCTATTGTGTCATCCTGAATCCTGCCACATGGGCTTATGCCTCGATCTTCCCGTATGTATCGGCATTTATTCCTTCGTGTGCATTCGCACTTGTCGCTTATTATCTCTACGGCAAGTTCTATCTGCAGCGCAAGGGTGTAGGCGGATTCGCATATGCTGACAGATACGAAGAAGCTGTTAAAAAATAAGGAGACTCCGACAAATGCGTAACGTGACTTTTGCAGCTACACAAATGGCTTGCACCGATAATGTGGAAGAAAACCTGAAAAAAGCCGAAACAATGGTTCGCAAGGCAAAGGCGGAAGGCGCCGATGTGATTCTTATCCAGGAATTGTTTTCATACTTGTATTTCTGCCAGGTCTACGATTTTAGTTACTTTGATCTGGCACATGAGGAAGAAAACGATCCTGTCCTGAAAAGGATGGCAGCCCTGGCAAAAGAACTGGAAGTCGTGCTGCCGGTCAGCTTTTTTGAAAAATCAGGAAACGTATTTTACAACGCAGTGGTCATCTTTGACGCAGACGGTAAGAGACTTGGAAAATACCGCAAATCCCACATTCCCGACGACCCAGGTTACTACGAAAAGTTCTACTTTTCTCCGGGGGATACCGGCTTTAAAGTATGGAACACCAAATACTGTAAGCTCGGCGTCGGGATATGCTGGGACCAGTGGTTCCCTGAAGCAGCACGCTGTATGTGCCTGCAGGGTGCCGAAGCGCTCCTCTACCCTACTGCCATCGGCACCTATGCGGTGAAGCCGGAAAAGCTGGAGGATGAAACCTTTGACAACGCACACTGGCAGAATACCATGCTAGGTCATGCGGCGGCAAATATGGTCCCGGTCCTGGCATCAAACCGTGTGGGAACAGAACGGATCGGAGAAACAGCCATCACATTCTACGGTTCTTCCTTCATCTCCGACGAGTACGGAAGGATCGTAGAAGAATTGGATACATCGGAGGAAGCAGTTATCTTGCATACCTTTGACCTGGATCTGGTCAGCGAAGAGCGGAGGGAACACGTCGTTTTTCGGGACAGACGACCTGAGCTTTACAAGACACTTTTGACACTTGACGGGAACTTCCACACATGACATAAAAAGGAGTAAAGAATGAGTATCAATGAAAAAGCGGATCTAATCTTGATGGGCGCCAGCATTTACTGTGGCAGAGACAAACCACAGGATTTAGATTTCATTGCGATCCGGGGCAACAAAATCATCGCATCCGGGAAACGAGACCTCGTATCAGGATATAAGGGCGAAAACACCAGGGTGATTTCGCTGAGCAAGGATCAGTTAGTTCTTCCCGGACTTCATGACAATCATGTGCATTTGATCCAGGCAGGCATCCTTGACAAATATGTGGACCTGATGGATACCGCCTCTGAAGAAGATGCAGCAAAGCAGGTCAAAAAATTTGCCGACACCATCCCCGATGAACCGTGGATACTGGGCGTCGGATACAGCCGGATGTCCTGGTCGGACAGCAAGATGCCTTCTAAGGAAACATTGGACAGATATATACCAGACCGTCCGGTCTTTCTTCTGGATGCGGAACTGCACACCGCATGGCTCAACAGCAAAGCATTACAGCTGTGTAATATCACAGGGGAAACGCCTGATCCCGCCGGAGGGCAGATCGACAGGAATCCGGACGGAACGCCTGCCGGATGTCTCTTTGAAAACGCCCTTTGTCTGGGAGGAAAGCACGCCTTTGCCTTTGATCCCAAGTTGACGAAGGAATTGATCTGCCGGTATATGGACAAAGCTGTTAAATTCGGGGTCACATCCGTCAGCGACATGACGCCTTACTTCGAGCTTGACCTTTCCTATTCGGAAGTGTATTTCGACATGGCAAAAAAAGGTGAACTGACCATCCGCGTTAACGCTGCCAGAAATCTATTCGAAGATATGGATGTATTCCTTCCGCTGCAGGATCGTGCGGAAAAAGAAGGTCGAGGGATGTACCGCATCCCGTATATGAAGCAGTTTATCGATGGAGTTCCCACCAACTATACGGGTTACCTGCTGGAGGATTACAGCGATAATCCGGGGGAACGTGGAAAGCCTATCATCGATTTGGATGCGATGGATCATGCTGTCTCTATCGCTCATGACAATCACGTTGCCGTCAGGCTCCATTCCTGTGGCGACGCTTCTCTGCGGGCAGCCCTTGACGCTTACCGGAAAGCACAGCAAAAAAGCCCGCACATCAAATGCAGGCATATGGTAGAACACATTGAAGTCATCAAGCCGGAAGACATCCCCCGTTTCGGGGAGCAGGGCGTTATCGCTTCCGTGCAGCCCGAACATCTGGTGTCGGGTCTGCCGACCTTCTACGACAACTGTTACCCACAGCGTCTCGGTCCTGAACGGGAAAAGCACACCTGGCCTTTCAAGACTTTGAAAGACACAGGCGCCGTGCTCGCCGGGGGAAGTGACTGCCCTGTCGTCGCAGGAAATCCATTCATCGGCATGTCCGTGGGAATGACCCGCCGTTTCGCAGACGGCAAACCGGAAGAAGGATGGAATCCGCAGCAAAAGCTGACCATTGAGGATATGATCGATATGTATACCATAGGAGCTGCTTATGCGGAAGGTCGCGAAGCAGAGCTGGGCACCCTGGAAGTCGGCAAACTGGCAGATATCACCGTAGTGGACCGCAATCTGCTGAAGGAACCCGCCGACCGCATCAAAGAGACCCGGGTATGTATGACTATCGTAGACGGCAAAATCGTCTACGAAAAATAAAAAGTCAAAACAGAACGATATTGCCATTTAAAAAGGCCGACACACACTCCCAGTCGTGTTGGTCTTTTTGTGCATTCGTTCTTCTTTTGCTTTTTTCGACATATATCAAACGCCTGACGGGGTACCGGCGGCGTAATCCGCAGGAGCAGATGGCAGCATGAGAATGCTACGAAGCGAAGGCTCGACATAGCCTCCTCGTACTGTTTGAGCAACGAAGTTGCGAGTTTACGAGGAGCTTCGAGGCTTGCGAGGAGCATTCCAAGCTGCCCTGCGACGAACCTTTTTGCCCGAAGAGCGTCAGCGATTCGTTAGGCAAAACGGATAGCAGGGAGCGGCAACGCCGCGATTCGGAGCAAGCGTTAGCTTGCGTTGGACATCGCCGCCGATACCCCATCAGGCGTTCTGTATTCGGAGTGAGCGCAGGCTCACGTTAGACATCACAGGGAGAGTGTGTCGCCGTTTTTAGATTTGTTGTGTGGCAGCCTCACTATCATTTTGGTGCCTGCCCCTTCGATGCTCTCCACCTGGATGGTCCCCTTCATGCGGATCACCGCATGCTTGACGATGGACAGCCCCAGCCCCGTTCCGCCCACATTCCTGGAATGGCTCTTGTCCACCCGGAAGAACCGCTCGAAGATACGCTCCCGAAACTCGTAAGGAATCCCCGGCCCCGTGTCCTCCACCGAAAGCACCGCACCGTCCTTTTCCATCTTTACCGCCACCGTGACGCTCCCGCAGTCCTTGTTGTACTTGATGGCGTTTTCGCAAAGGTTGTAGAGGATTTCGTCGCAAAGGGACGGTACGCCCTCGATAACGGCGCTGTCCCCCTCCAGATAGAGGGCTATGCTGCGCTCTTCGGCGGTCAGCGTCAGCCGTTCTATCACTTCCTTGGCTGTTTCAAAGAGGTCCACTTTAGAAACGGCATCCTGGACCGAATCCTCATCCAGCATGGAAAGGCGTATGATGTCGTCGATGAGATGTATCATCCTGCCCGACTCATCCTTTATGGTCTTGCCGAAGCTTTTCAGGTCCTCCTGCTTGATGATCCCCTCCGCCAGCATATCCGCCACACCGTAGATGGTGGTCAGCGGCGTCTTCAGCTCATGGGAAACGTTGGATGTAAATTCCCGTCGCAGCTTATCTCGCTGCTCCTTTTCCGTAACGTCCATGACTATGACTACAGCTCCGACGACTTCGCCCTGCTCGGACACAGGATTGGCAATTATCTGGTAATATCTGCTTTCCGTCTCCAGCGGCTGCTGGCTGTGCTTTCCCGCCAGCGCTTTTTCCACCGCCGTTCTGAATCCCTTGCTCCTGTTGAGTTCAAATGCCGTATGAGGCTTTTCCCCGGCGACCGCATCCTCCGCTCCAAGCAGCTCCAGCGCCGCCCTGTTGTAGGACAAAATCTCCGTATTCCTATCAATGAGCAAAAATCCCTCGCTCATGTTCTCCGTGATGGTGGTGAATTCCTTTTGCCTTCTCTCCAGCTCCGCCATCTGCATCCCGATGTGCCTGTTCTGCTGTCTGATCTTTACAACCAGCGGCGCCAGCTCCATATAAGGCTCCTCCGCGTCCTTGTCGCTGAGATCCATTTCATTTATCGGCTTTACGATCCTTTTGGAAATAGCCCTGGAAAGGACTGCCGCCAGAATCAGTATCACCATGAAGATGGCCGCCACCGGACCCACCACGCCCCTTAGCAGAAGCATGACCATGCTCTGGTCCTGGGCGATCCGAAGGATCTTTCCATCCTCCAGCTCCTCGGCGTAGTATATGGTCTTGGTAGCCAAAGTGTCCGAATACCTGGTGACCGTCGCCTGGCCATTTTTTGCGGCTTCCCGCACTTCTTCACGGTTCCCGTGGTTTTCCATGGTCGCTGCCTCCGCCTGGGAATCGAACAACACCGTGCCGTCTGCGTCGATGAGGGTGATGCGGTTTTCGATGGTCTGCATGTCTTCAAGATACCCCTCGTCCTGCCTGATTTCCTGGGAAATCAGATTGGCTTCAGCCTTCAGCTCGTCCGAAATGATCTCGCCGAAATACCCGTAGAGCACGTAGGAAATGCACAGAATACAGATGAGGAGCACTGCTGCCGACAATGCCACCAGGCTTCTAAATATCTTTTTCGTCATGGCTTCCTCCTATCTTGTATCCGATGCCCCGCACCG
>JAUNBU010000028.1:0-7841 GCA_030526925.1 Bacillota bacterium
TGGGAGGGAAAATCATCGGGATTCTGCTGACCATCTTCCAGATCCCAGCCTGCGGCGGGACCTTCCCGACTCAGCTGATGCCTGGTTTTTTCGAAAAAATCAGCCCCTTCCTGCCTATGACCTATTCCATCGATGGCTTCAGGGAAATCCTCAGCGGAGGAAACCTCTCGACTGTCTGGTACAATGCAGGCGTCTTGACGATTTTCCTGCTTCTGTTCCTTATCATCTCTCTGCTCCTGTGCAATGGCACCAAACGCACGGCTGCCTATCTGGAGGGAGAGATAACCCGCTAGGTGAAATGCATGGATTTTAGAAAATTCAGAATTTTACTAGGTGGGAATTGTGTCGAAACGAGCAACAAATCAAAATTGTTAAAAAATTTCAATTTTTACCTATCATAACTTTACCTTTTATGGTATACTATGTATGAGCCACAAGATTGAAAGGAGGGCTAAATATGAAACCTTTTAACAAGTACTTTGAACATACGTTATTGAAGCCCGATGCTACGGAAGCAGAAGTTGTAAAGCTGTTTGAGGAAGCTTTAAAATACGATTTTTACGGTGTCTGCATAGATGGCTGTTACATGCCTCACGCTTGGGAGCATCTCGAAGGCAGCGGCATCATGATCGCAACCGTTATCGGATTCCCTCTAGGGACCATGGCAACCAGCTCCAAGGCAGCCGAAACCTGGGAAGCACTGGATGACGGGGCAGAAGAAGTGGATGCCATGATCAACGTAGGAGCACTGAAGGATGGACGTTACGACTACGTAGGCGGAGAAATTTCCATGCTGGCAGAGATGTGCCATAAGGAAAACGCCGAGTTCAAGATCATTCTGGAGACCTGCCTTCTGACCGACGATGAGATCGTCAAGGCATGCGACCTGGCTAAAAGAGCCAAGGCGGACTTCATCAAAACATCCACCGGATTCAGTACCGGCGGCGCTACCGTAGAAGCTGTTAAACTGATTCGGGAAACCGTTGGCGATGATGTGAAGATAAAGGCTTCCGGCGGCATTAGGACCTTGGATCAGGCAATCGCACTGATCGAGGCAGGTGCCGACAGGATAGGCTCAAGCAACTGCGTTGAGATCATGGAAGAATATCTCAAGACAGGCAAGGAGCCAAAGCTGTAACACCATATAGCTGTGAACAGAAAACATACATACAAAAAATGGCGGAATCACCTTCCGTCATTTTTGTTTTTAATAAAATGATCAGATCATTTTTTACTGGTTTTCGATGTGGTCCATGTGATCCTGCAGCTGTTCCATGCTGCGGATACAGTAGTATCCGTTGATCTGCTCCAGCAGTGACAGGTCCTTCAGCTCCTTGAATTTTCTCGTCACCGTGACCCGGTTCATGCCCAGCATGTCGGCCAGGGTCTGCTGGCTGATTTTTTCCTGAATCAAAACTTTGCCGTCATAGTCGGCTCCGTACTGCTCTCCGAAAATCTGCAGCAGCTTGCAGATCTTCCATTCCGCATTCTTCTGCCGGACGTTTCGTATCTGCTCCATGGATGATAAAAACTTGGTAGCCAATGACTCGCATACGTCCATTACCACATCAATGTCTCTCTTGAAAGCTCGCTTCAGATCGCACTTGTCGATGCAGACCAGCTCGGAATCCACCGCCGTTTTGAACAGCACGGGGCAAGGCTTGTCAAAGAGCAGACATTCCTCCATCAAAAGAGAGTTGGGCTCCATGAAGTTATACACCCGCTGCTCACCCTCATAGGTAAATTCATAACAGATGACCCTGCCACTCTTGACGATATAGCAGCATTCCGGTATCTCGTCCAGCTTATTCAGTTCCTGATTGGCGGGAACATGTTTTACTGTGCCCAGGCTTTCCAGTCGTGCGATCCCCCTTGGCAAATATAACAAATGATACAAAAAATCAGGATCTTCTCTTCCTCTTTTATCTTTCTTATCATCCATATCATCACCGTTTTATCAGTTCCACAAACGTTTCCTTATGCCACCGTAGGCTTTACCTACTTCTACGGTCGCTTCACTTCTCTACTAAAGTATACCATTTTTCAAGGAAAACGTCCAAGGGCAGATTTTTTGTTTAGAGTGCACTTTCCAGCAGCAGGTCATAGGCTTTATCTCTCAGCAGTTGGCTCCTGATGGGTTCCAGGTCTATCTGATCCATGACCTCTGCCACCTCCATACCGCATTCCGCTGCGATCCTGGAAAGCATCCCGTTGATGTCCACCTCCGTCAGCTGTATCTGCTCTGCCTCTGCCACAGCCTCCAAGAGCAAGTCGCATCTTGCAGACTCGGCAGCCTCCTGGCGGCGCTGCTTCCGCCACTTATCCTGATCCAAATCTATTGACCCCAGATAGGCGTCAAAGGCCTCTGCTGCCAACTCCTCTGCGGTCATCTGTGACTTCTTTCGGTCCCGCTTGGCAAACAGCTGGTCCAGCGTTTCATCAAAGCCTTCGGGTGCGGGGCGGTACTGCTCCGCCAGCAGCCGGATTTGCTGCTTCATATAATCCCTGGATGGATCCTGATTGTCACCTGAAACCGTCTGCAGCATGATGTCCATGGCTTCGCTGCGGACTTGCGCTGCCGGCCTGGAAACGCCTGTCTCCTTGTAAGCCTGCTTCAAGACCTCCACCGTATCCGCCAGCAGATGATAGATGGCATCCCGGCTCACCTTCAGCTTTTCCTGGGCAATGAGGGCATCCAGCTTCTGGTCTATCATGGTGTCCGGTACGTCTCCTTCCATGTTGTCACATGCCTTCTTCAAGACCGCCATGGCAAAGGCTTCTTCGTTTTCTTCCCGGCTTTCTGCCACATGCAGCCCTTTATATTCTCCCAAGGTCACTTCCGGATAAAGCTCCGCTTCTACGCTGAACACAAGTCCCCCATCAGCCGTCTCGGAAATCCCCGTAACCTCCGGCTTGCCGATGATGCGAAGGTTTTCCAGCTTTAAAAATTCTCTGAAAGCGCCGGGGACACAGCTATCCATTCCTTCCTGCTTCAATCGCTCCTTCTCTATCTCCAGAGTGACCTGTAAACTTCCATCCTTGATATTTTTATCCACAATGATCATAATGCCTCCTTTATAACCTTCACCGTATCCTGCATTTTACGCTTAAGATAGTCTTCATGGCCTTCCGTCAGCTGTTTGCCTTCCTCGTCAGTACACACCCTGCCATCCTCCAGCTTGCGTTGAATCTTGGCAAGCAGCGTCAGCCTGCTTATATCCTGGGGGAACATCTGAAACAGAGGAAAATAGCTGTAGGTCCCGAGCCTCTCCACCCTCTTTTCCAGCGTCGGCAGCATAGCCAGCTCCTCTATGGTGATCTCATATGGGTCTACGGAAAGATCTCGTTCCCTTCCTTCTTCGATTTGCTTATGGAAATACCTGCTCTCCTTGGTCTCTTCGATCCAGTAGGCAGTTCCCACCAGCGCCTGCAAACGTCCGTGTTCCTTTCCGATAAAGGCTCTTCGTTCCTCTTCTATGAGAGGCAGATATGCATCCTTCTGCTGTTCCAGAAGTTCCTTTGCGTTATTATCCTTAGTCATGAGATTTCCCTCCTTATAGTTCCTATGCTCCCACTTATCGTATTTCCGACTCCGGTTTCTATGCAGCTGGATCGTCCGCCCCAATCTACAGCTGCCAATCCAGCTTCTCCACTCTGCTTATCAGCTCCCGGTTTCGCTCCTGGAACTGCAGCTCCTTGTTGTGCACGTAGTATTTGTCACAGCCGTAGTGGCCGATGAACCTGGCGCTGTAGTAGTTGGCCGTCAGCTCCGTGACGAATATCAATATCTCGTCTCCCTCTGCAAAGGCTTCCTCGCAGAAACCGAATACGTGGTCCAGCGCATCTCCGGCTGCCTGCGATTCTTTTTTCAGCCCTGCCACAGTCTCATTGAACTTTTCCTTTATCAATGCAAAGGCTTCTTCCTTATCTTTTGGCTTTCGCTGCATCAGCAAGGCCCGATCCTCCTCCAGCGCCGAGATGACCTGCTGCAAAGTATGCTGCCTCGCCGTGGAAAGGCTGGACGCTTTGCGTCCCTTTTCCAGGTCCTTTTGCAAAGACATGCTGTGCTTTTCCAAAATCTCTTCCGGTGCACCGCTCTCTCTGCTGAAAGCTTCTCTGACCTTCTTCAGTTCTTCCGTCAGAAGATCCATCATATCTTCCATCTCGCAGACACGCCTCATCCCTGCAGTCACCGCATCAAATATCAGTCCCAGCAGGGAAAGCCTCTCGTCCATCTGTGCCTGCTGAGCCCGCAGGACGATCTCCTCTCCCGCTGTTCCCTCCAGTATCCGCTCCACCTGATAGTCGCTTCTGTACTTGTTGAACAAATCGTAATATATGGCGAAGTCTCTGGCGATCTTGGGATCCTGCAAATACTGGCTTATCAGCAGCTCATCCACCGTCAGCTTGTTCTCCTCGTAGAGATGGATCATCTCCGAAAGATCGTCCCAGCCTCTTGCCGTCACGAAATGCTTGCCGTCCACCGTGCTTTCCACTTTGTAAAAGTCCTTTTTCCTGGCAGCCAGGTAAGTGGTCACCGCAGGATGTACTCCCTTCCGGTAGGCGTATGTCTTCCAGACCTGGTAATCCGGCTCCACGTCGATCCGCTTCAATCGGTCCCAGGTAACGATGTCAAAGTCCCGGACCGCTTTGTTGTATTCCGGCGGATTGCCTGCCGTCACCACGATCCAGCCGTCCGGTATGCGATGCTGACCGAACACCTTGTACTGGAGAAACTGCAGCATACACGGCGCCAGGGTCTCCGAGATGCAGTTTATCTCATCCAGAAACAATATGCCCTCCTTAACGCCCGTCTCCCTCATCATCTGGTAGACGGAGCCGATGATCTCGCTCATGGTATATTCCGACACCTGGTATTCCTTGCCGCCAAATTCTCTCGTTGTTATATAAGGCAGCCCCAGAGCGCTCTGTCTGGTGTGATGAGTCATGGAGTAGGATACCAGCCCGACCCCGAGCTCCGCTGCCACCTGCTCCATGATGGCTGTCTTGCCTACACCGGGAGGGCCTATGAGAAAGACCGGCCGCTGCTTTTGCACGGGGATCCTGTAGTTTCCGAATCGGTCCTTGGTGAAATATGACGTCATGGCGTTGACGATCTGCTGTTTGGCTTCTGCGATGTTCATTCTTTCTTCCTTTCCTTATTTTCTCAGTCCAGAGAATACCTGCTGAATAGGTCCGCATCCTTCAGGACATTATTCCTGTATTCCAGCAGCATAGATGTGATCTCCATGGCTTTTTCCTGCTGGGCGCTCTCCATGACTTCCGAAAATTCTTCCTCCGAGATAAGCCGGTGTCTTGTAAAGTACGCCGCCGCATCCGTCAGCTGATGATGGATTACCCTTCCCAGCAAAGCCTTCTTTCTTTTGCGAACATAGTTTTCATATTTTGCTGCCGCCTCTCCTTCGTAGCGGGATTCTGCCGTACAAAATCCCACGGCGGCTGCGTCCCGCTCCTTTTCATCTGCCCATGCGTCCGGAGCCATGCCCGGTGCGACGATCATAAGCAATCCCTCGCATCGGGCAAAGGTTTCGGAACATAGGACATTTACATGCTTTGATAATATGGCAGTATGCAGCTGTGCGCATCCTGCAAAGGCGTAGTTTCCGATTTTTTTTACGCTGCCTGGCAGCTGTATCTTCCTGTAATTTCCTCTTTCCCTAAAGGCGCCTGATGCCACAGCAACCACACCTTGGGGAACCTCCGGCTCTATTCCCTCTCCCTGATAGCCATAACAGACGTGATCGATGATGACAAAGCCATCTTCGTCCAGCAGCTTTTGACAGCCGTCAAAGAGCCCTGCGCCGATTTCTTCTATGTCGCTTAAGATCTGCACACAGCCAAGGGATGCGCATGCGGCAAACGCCTTTTCGCCCATTCTTCTCAGAGAACCGGGCAGTCTGATTCTCTCCAGACTCCTGCAATTGTAAAAGGCACGGTCGCCCAGCTCCTCAAGGCTTTCCGGCAAGCTTACATCCGTCAGTCTCCGGCATCCTGCAAAGGCTCCGCCGCCAAGGGCTGCAACACCTTCCCCTATCGTCAAGCTCTGCAGCTTTTCACATCCGGAAAAGGCGCTCTCCGGCAGCTGCTTCAGGCTTCCGGGAATGTTCACCTGAGTCAGCTCCCAGCACCCGTTGAAAGCCCCCTCTCCCAGATATGTCAAGGTTCCGGGAAGGTCAAGCTGCATCAGATTCCTCGCTCCTGCGAAGGCTCTCCGTTCGATCCGCTCCAGCCTGGGAGGCATCCGAAGGTCTACGTTGGTGCAATCGTAAAAGGCGTCCACACCGATCCTTTTCACGCTGTCGGGCAGATCCGCCCGCCGCAGGTTATAGCAGCCTGAAAAAGACCAGTCACTGATTTCTTCTATTTGGCATTGCAGATTTACGACCTCCAGGTTGTTGCAGCCGAAGAACATCCAGCTGTTGAGCTTTTTGATGCTGGCAGGAAAGGTTATCTCCCGCAGGCTGCGGCATCCGGAAAACACGCCGTTTTCTATCTCTTCCACCCCTTCGTCAAAGCTGATGTCCCATAGACGAGAGCAGCCCTTGAAGCAGTGCCATCCCAAAGCCTTTACACCTGATGGAATGTGCATCCCGGTCAGACCCGTACAGTCCGCAAAGGCACGCCAGCCGATATATGTGACGCTGCCGGGGATATGGACCTCCTTTAAAAGGACTCTTTCTGCAAAGGCGTCCGCCGCAATCATCACGGTCCCTTCGGGGATCTGCGCACTGCGAAGATTCCTCCTTGCCTTTACAAGACACTTGCCCAAAAAGAGAAAGTCTTCATCCCAGTCAGTCTCGTTTTCCGAATAATATTTGTAAAAGGGCGTTCCCACGAAGGCGTCTCGCCCCACGTATTCCAGGCTGCCCGGCGCAGTCACTTTTTTCAGGTTGGCGCACCACTGGAAGGCTTCCTTTTCGATGCGCCTAAGACCCTCCGGCAGCGTGATCTCCCAAAGGCTCCTGCAGTCGCGAAAGGCACCTTCGCCTATGGATATGATCCCTTCCGGCAGTTCCAGAAAATGCTCTTCCCCTTCGTAACGTATCAGGATATTTTCTTGTATCTCAAAAGCTTCTCGTTTCATTGATATCTTCTATCTCTTCCTCGGTCAAAATCAGCCGCATGGCCCAGACAGGCACCTCCGGTATCTCCCGTCCCTGGTCCAGAAATACGAAAGCGCTCTCATATTCCGGCGGCATGGCAGGATAGGTCCCGTAGCCGTCGGTGAAATATATCAGTCCTTTGAAGTTCTGGAACTCATGGAGCTTGATCAGCTTGTTCACATGTTCGAATACGGGACGAAAATCCGTGCCGCCGAACCCTCTCAATACCATTTTGCTGATGTAATCATCGAACTCATCCTGACCGGTGATCTTGGCGTCCTCCTCCACCCTGGCGCCACACTGCAAAATGTGGACGTTCACCTTGGTAAAAAAGTTTTCCGTCTGCTTCAGCAGGTTCCAGGTCTTGGTCACGAATTTCTGAACCAGCTCTCCTGCCACCGACTCGGATGTATCCAGGGCTATGACAAATTCCCTGATCTTTTTCACTTCCTTGTATTCCAACGGTTCGATCAGCGGCATCTTCTCATACAGCTCCAGCCCGTAGGTATAGAAGATGTAGTCGAATTCATCATCGTTTATCTCCATGTTTTCACCCAGGGCTGCGAACCGCTTCAGAAAATCGCCGTAGTCGTATTTTTCACGGTTGATCTCTCCCAGCTGCTGCTGCACATCTCCTGCGCTCTCGCCCCAGGAGGCAGAGAATGTATCCAGGTCCACTTCTATCTGCCTGGAAATATCTCGCCACATCTGCTCTGT
>JAUNBU010000028.1:7941-14786 GCA_030526925.1 Bacillota bacterium
ATGTATCCAGGTCCACTTCTATCTGCCTGGAAATATCTCGCCACATCTGCTCTGTCTCTTCAGGGCTCAGTCCTTTTCTTTCCTCTTCTTCTCCTTCTCCGGCTCCGGGTCTTTGTTCTCCCTCGCTATCTTTTTTGCTGCCGGAATCATCCCTGCCTCCTGCTGCACGGACCTCATCGCCGGCATCTTCGGGCGGTGGAGTCATATCATCGCCTGAATCCTCCTGGCTTGCCGTATCTGCCTGCTGCTGATCCTGTTCCGCATCATCGCGAATCGTCCCCTTTCCCGAACTTCCTGTCACCTCCGCAGGCCTATGCCATATCTTGTGATCATCCGCATAGAAGTCATTTCTCAAACGGTGACATTCCTCCGGCGGAAACTCCTGGTCTCTGAGCCAGCGGTAGATCCACTCAGCCGTAAGGCGGGGCACTTCTTCCCGCAGCTTTTCTATGAGCCACTTTTGCTTTTCCTGCCGCTCGCAAGCCAGGCTTTTAATGCCCAGATTTGTTATGGTATTCTCCACTGCGATGTCGCATGCCAGATCCCACAGCTCCGGAATGACTTTGCCCTTGAACAGATGGCGGTACAGACAGTGAAATACCACGTGGAGATAGTCCCGTGCCGAGACTTCCTTGCCCTTGCGAAATCGCCGACAGATGTAAACTGAGTTATAATACAGAAATTGACCGTCAGTAGCCATATCGGCTGTAACGGTCTCTTTCTCAGGTACGACTCTTATCAATGCTGCTTCCAGGAAGCGCAGGTTGATGAGCAATGTATCGCGGGACAGCTTTAAGATATCACGAGCCAGCGCCTCTGCCTCATGCGCCTGCTGGTTGAGCTTACGCTGATTGGCGGGCGTGCTGTAGCCATGTGTCTTCAGCAGCTGTGCTGTGCTTACTTCCCATTCCTTGTTATCCATTCCTGCGCCTCCCGAAAGCTGTGTTACATCAAATCATGTCGTGTTTCTTCAGTTTAGTCTCGCTTCGGCAGTGGTGGCATCTTGGCGAATCGTTCGTTCAGATCCTCTGCCCCAAATTCTGTCTTGCCTGTCTTCTCGTGCTCCTTCAACGCTCTCCAGAGCCGTTCCGGTGTGATCGGCAGCTCTCGCAGCGTCAAGCCGGTAGCATAGTTGATAGCGTTTCCGATGGCTGACCCTACCGGAGCCGTGCTTCCCTCGCCGGCTTCCTTGGCGCCCATCGGTCCTTCCGGATCGTGCTCGCTGCAGATGACGGTCTTGATCGGCGGCATATCCAGCGCTGTCGGGAATCGGTAGTCTCTGAAGCTTGGGTTCATGTGCTTGCCGTTCTCATCGTAGATGCACTCTTCATAGCAGCTGAAGCCGAATCCCAGCAGTACGGAGCCTTCGATCTGTCCTTCTACCGCGCGGATATTAAGCGGTCTGCCGCAGTCGTGTCCGAATACGAAATCCTGCAGATCTACAGCGCCTGTTTCCATATCCACCTTTACCTTGGCAGCGGAAGCGGAGAAGGAATAAGCGGTAGCGTAGTTTCCTACGTTCTTCACGTAGATGTCCTTGTCGCCTTCGTGAGCGAATGAGCCAACGCCTGCAACGCAGCGACCGAAGTTCTTTTCCTCGTATCCGAAGCATGCTTCATTGTAGGAAATGTTCTTCTCCGCATCGCCTTCGATGAATACCCTGTGGTCCTTCATCTTGATGTCGGATGGCTTGCAGCCCCATTCCTCTGCCCAGTGGCTCAGCAGCTTCAGCTTGGCATCTCCCACAGCCCTTCTGCAGGCATTGCCGCCCAGGAAGGTAACACGGGAGCCGAAGGAACCTGCATCCCACGGAGTCGCCGTCGTATCGGACTGGATAAGCTTGACTTCATCCATCCTGAGACCCAGCTCTTCTGCTACGATCATGGTCATGACCGTATCGCAGCCCTGACCTATATCGTTGGCCCCCGAGAATACTACGGCGTAGCCTTCTCTGTTGAGTCTGACAACCGTTGACGATGAGCAGTAATGCGGCGTTACCAGTACCGGGAATCCTGTTCCCGACATGAAGCCCGATCCCGAAAGACCTACAGCTTCGCCGCTTCCGATTGGATATTTGTCTCTGTGTTCCCAATCGATGGCTTCTGCGCAGGCAACCAGGCACTCGTCGAATTTACAGGAGGTGAATTCCAGTCCCGTCGGTCCCGTATAGTAAGGAGTGATCCCGTTGATCCTTCTGATTTCCAGCGGATCCATGCCCAAGTCATTTGCGATCTCGTCCATATGGATCTCGTGGGCGAAGTGGACCTGACACGCCGAGTAGCCACGCATAGCTCCCGACGCCGGATGGTTGGTGTACGGTCTTCTGGCATGCATATCCAGATTTTCCACCTTGTACGGGAAGGTAGCGCAGATCAGGGACAATGTGTTTGCTGCGATACCGGAGCCGCCGTAAGCGCCACCGTCCAGAATGTGCTTGCAGCGTTTAGCAAGCAGCTTTCCTTCCTTGCTGACAGCCGCTTCGATTTCAAAGGAAATCGGGTGTCTGGTACGTGTGCACATGAATACTTCGTCTCTTTCCAGGATGCACTTTACAGGATGGCCAGTCATCTGGGCGAACTTGCACGGGCAGAGCTCGTGAGCGAATACGTCCAGCTTACCGCCGAAGCCTCCGCCGACCATCGGCTTGATGAGACGAACCTGGCTTTCAGGAACGCCCAGGCCCCATGCGATCCAGTAACGGCTGACATAGGCTCCCTGAGTGGTGGTCCATACGGTCCATTCTCCGTTCTCATATTTGGCTACCGCGCCGTGAGGCTCGATGGCTGCGTGGACCATTTCCTGGGTTCTGTAGTGATGCTTGTCGGTATAATATGCTTCTGCAAAGCTCTTGTCCGGGTCTCCCGCATTCATTACGGTGAATATGGAAAGGTTGCTGCTGGTCCCGTCTCCTGCATTAGGGTAGTGGACAGCAGGCGCGTCTACCTCCATGGCGTCGAAAGGATTGAGCACCGGCTCCAGCGGTTCGTACTCTACTTTAACCAGGGCTGCTGCTTCCTCTGCGATCTCTTCTGTAGTGGCGCATACGGCAGCGACCTCATCGCCTACCATACGAACCTTTTCTCTGCACAGCGGTTCCTTGTCCGCCAGCTCTTTAAAGGCCTCCGGATTTCCCAGGTTGTGCCCTTCCGGGAAGTCTTTGCCCGTAAGAACGCCCTTTACACCGGGAACCTTCAGGGCTTCCGTAAAGTCTATGCTCTTGATGAGGGCGTGAGCATAAGGGCTGTGTACCAGCTTGCAGTAATACATGCCCGGCAGATCCACGTCGGCAGTGTAGATGCCCCTGCCCGTTACCTTGGCTTCCGCATCGACACGAACGTAAGCGTTCCCTTTGCCTGCCAGCTCGTAATCCTCCGGCTTCTTGTATACGCTCTCTATTTCTGCGTAATATTCTTTAGATTTCATTGCCATTATGCCTTCGCCTCCTTTTCTAATATCTTGGCGGCCGAATCGATGGCCTCGACTATTTTGGCATATCCGGTGCATCTGCACAGGTTGCCTGCGATTGCGTCACGGATCTCCAGCTCCGTCGGATGTGGATTCTCGTGAAGCAGGGAAAGGGCAGACATGATCATTCCCGGCGTGCAGAATCCGCACTGGAGCGCCCACTTGTCGATAAATTCCTGCTGCAGCGGATGCAAAACGCCGTCCTGCTGGACGCCTTCGATGGTTACTATTTCATGTCCGTCTGCTTCAACTGCCAGCATCAGACATGAGTCCACGGCAGCTCCGTCCAGTAAGATGGTACATGCTCCGCACTCGCCTTCTCCGCATCCTTTTTTCGTTCCTGTTAGATGCATCTGCTTTCGCAGGAAATCCAGCATGGTGATATTGTCCTGTACATATTCCTCAACGTCTTCTCCGTTGAGCTTAAAACTGATAATTCTCTTCATGATTCAACAGACCTCCCTTCCTATGCCTTCATGGTTTCCAGTGCTTTTTTCACGGCGCGCTTCGTATATACGCGTACCATGTCCGCACGATATTCGGCGGAAGCACGAACGTCACTGATCGGGCTGCATTCCTGGGACGCAGCCACTCCGGCCTTTTCCAGAAGATCTTCTGTGATTTCCTGGCCCTTCAGCAGCTTCTCTGCGTTGAACGCCCTGAGGGGAGTGATACCTACACCGCCCATGGTGATACGGCAGTCAGCCACCTTCTTGCCGTCCATCTTTATCCAGGCAGCTACGCCGATGATCGCCAGGTCCATGGCCTTCCTTACGGAATGCTTGAAGTAGGCAGAACCTTCCTGGGATTTCAGTTCAGGGATGACGATCTCTGTCACGATCTCGCCCTTTTCCTTTTCCAGCACTGTTTTCTTGACGCCTGTGAAAAATTCACCTACAGGAATCTCACGTCCGCCATCTTTGCTGTAGGTCTTAACTACAGCTCCCATGGAAATCAGGATCGGCGCCGTATCTGCAGACGGTGAAGCATTGCAGATGTTACCTGCCATGGTTCCCTTCCTGCGAACCTGCGCAGATGCCACGTAGTGAGCGGCGTCTGCCACCGCCGGCATCTTTTCCTTTACAACGGATGAGGTCTGGATGGCAAACAGCTTGGTCAGCGCACCCACGTGAAGGCCGTCCCCTTCTACAAATTCCAGCTTTTCCAGATCCGGAATCTTCTTCAGATCGATAACGGTTTTTACATCTGTCAGCGCCCGGTCCTTCATCAGTACGATGATGTCCGTTCCGCCTGCCATCAGCATAGCGTTTTCTGCATGCTGGCTTGCCAGTCCGGAAGCTTCTTCGAGACTTCCTGCTGCGATGTAATCAAACTTCGGCAAAGTCATAACTGCTCCTCCTTTTTTTGATCCATGAAACTTTTTGTCTGATTTTTAACGATCTACTTGCTTTTAAAATGTACCACGCTCTTCTTACGCTATGTAAGTAGCCCCGACTACATCTCCTTCGTTATAGGCGGCACATTTTTGAATGCCACCTGCAGAGCTATCTTTTCTGCGATCAGCGAAACGAAGTAGGAAAGAACGAACATGATCAGATAGTCGTGCTTCACTGAACTTAAGTATGCCGGCAGCTGTGCTGCTTCCGGTATCGCATCGTTGTAAAAGATGTTTACCGCCGGCAGTGCGAATGTGGCAGCCGTGTTGTACACAAACGTGGGGATGATGTTGGACACCAGTCCGAACTTGAGCGTGTTGGGCTTAAGCTTGCATTTCATCGCCAGCTTGTCGCCCCAGATCTTAGATGGGATGATGATGCTGACCAGCATGATCACCAGGAAACAGGTCCCCCAGGATCTTGCGATCATGCAGATGTTCAGCGGCAGACCACCGATACAGATCGCCGTCGTCGCCATGCACAGTGACAAAATCAAGGCGATTATCATGGTCACCACCATCCCGAAATGATTCTTAAAAAACATATCCACCTTCCTTCCTTGTTGTTTTCGTTACAACTGTCGTCTTTGCTACCATCATACATATGTCTGAAAATTTTGAAAAGTAGCGCCGCCTACAGATGTAGCCTGGGTTACAAAAAAAATAACAGGAGAACAGATTTCTCTGCTCTCCTGCCGGTTGTTATTTGTCTCATTTTGGGTTTTCGTTTTTTGTTTTCAGTTCATGCTTTACAGCAGCGTTGCCAAATGTCCGATGGTCCTCACCATCTGGCACACATAGCTCATTTCGTTGTCATACCAGGCTACTACCTGTACCTCAAAGACGCCTGTCCCGCTTCTTGCTACCAAAGTCTGGGTAGCGTCAAAGAGCGAACCGTACTCCATCCCAATGATGTCCGAGGAAACAAGCTGTTCCTCTGTGTATCCGAAGGATTCACTGGACGCCGCTTTCATGGCGTTGTTGACACCTTCCAGGGTGACCGTTTCCCCTGAGTCCTTCAAGACCGCCGTCAGCACTGTAATTGAACCGCTTGGCACGGGAACCCTCTGAGCGGAGCCCATCAGCTTGCCATCCAGCTCCGGAATCACCAGCCCGATAGCCTTGGCAGCACCTGTGCTGTTGGGCACGATGTTGATGGCACCTGCTCTGGCACGCCTGAAGTCGTTTTTCCTGTGAGGTCCGTCCAGAATCATCTGATCTCCCGTATATGCGTGGATGGTAGTCATAAATCCTGTTCGCACTTCTCGATAGTCGTTGAGAGCCTTTGCCATCGGCGCCAGACAGTTGGTGGTACAGGAAGCCGCCGAAACGATATGATCCTCCTTCGTCAAAATTCCTTCATTGACGCCATAAACGATCGTCGGCAGATCCTTTCCGGCAGGCGCAGAAATAACTACCTTCTTTGCCCCTGCATCTATATGAGCCTGAGATTTTGCCTTGGATGCGAAAAATCCTGTACACTCCAGGACGATATCAACGCCCAGCTCTTTCCACGGCAGCTTTGCCGGATCAGCCTCTTTATATATCCTGATCTTCTTTCCATCTATGATGATATGCTCCTCGTCGCTGTCCACTTCATGATCGAAGCCTCCCTGCACGCTGTCATGCTTCAGCAGATAGGCCAGCATCTCCGTAGTGGTCAGATCGTTGATCGCCACGATCTCGAACCGATCATCGCCGAACATCTTTCTGAAGGACAGCCTTCCGATCCTCCCGAATCCGTTTATTGCAATTTTCGCAGTCATAGCATTCCCTCCTCGTTTTCTCTATTTTAACCGTTAAAAATGATTTCACTATTTACTTTTCCACATCATCATGTTGTCTATGAATTTACATTCCAATTCGTCTCTGTCCTGCAAATACGTTAGATAGCATTTGGTGGTGGATGAAAGCAGTGCATGCTGTGAAAGGGTCGCCCGCATCCCCATTTCCTCGTACATCCGCTTCAGGATCTGATCCAGCG
>JAUNBU010000029.1 GCA_030526925.1 Bacillota bacterium
AAAACCGGGCGAGCACAGGTGAAACTATGAAAATGGATGAGATCGCACAGGCGAGCCTGCTCTACGACTTTTACGGGCAGCTTTTAACAAAAAGACAGCGTGAGGTCATGGCTCTTTACCATGAAGAAAACCTGTCCCTGTCGGAGATAGCAGGGGAGTTTTCCATAAGTAGGCAGGGCGTTTACGATGCCCTGAAAAATGCAGAGAAGACCCTAAAGGGCTATGAAGAGAAGCTGGGACTGGTGAAGAAATTCCAACAGAGCAGAGATGCAATAAGCAGAATAGACCGCATCATGGACGGAGTGCTGAGGGACCTGGACAAGGAAAACAGCTCAGCAGCCCGGAGGACCGCCGAAGAATTAAAAGAAGTTAAAGAGATCATAGATAAATTGGAGGATTGATCCCATGGCATTTGAAGGATTATCTGAAAAACTGCAGGGAGTCTTCAAAGGGCTCAAGGGTAAAGGAAGCCTGACGGAAGCCGACATCAACGCAGCTATGCGAGAAGTAAAGCTGGCGCTTCTGGAGGCCGACGTCAACTTCAAGGTAGTCAAGGAGTTCGTTGCCGCCGTCAAGGAAAAGGCACTGGGCGAAGAAGTAATGGCGAGCCTGACCCCCGGACAGCAGGTGATAAAAATCGTAAACGAGGAGCTGACGGAGCTGATGGGCGGCACCGGAAGCAAGCTGACCTACTCCCCGAAGGGCTTTACAGTATATCTCATGGTAGGATTGCAGGGTACAGGTAAAACAACCACCTGCGGCAAGCTGGCAAGCTACCTTAAGAAAAACGGCAAGAACCCGATGCTCTGCGCCTGCGATATCTACAGGCCGGCAGCCATCGACCAGCTGGAAATAGTCGGCAAGGCGGTAGATACGCCGGTCTTCACCATGCGGGACAGCAAGAAGCCGGAGAAGATCGCAGCGGCAGCCATCAAGGAAGCGGAGAAAAAAGGATGCAACGTGCTGATCGTGGATACGGCAGGACGTTTGCAGATAGATGAAGAACTGATGGAGGAGCTGGTCACTCTTAAGAAGACCGTTAAGCCTCACGAGATACTGCTGGTGGTGGATGCACTCACCGGACAGGATGCGGTCAATGCGGCAGAAGGCTTCAACGACCGTCTGGGCATCGACGGGATCATCATGACCAAGATGGACGGCGACTCACGAGGCGGAGCAGCCCTTTCCACGAAGAAAGTAACGGGAAGACCTATCAAGTTCATCGGTATGGGCGAGAAGTTCGACGCGCTGGAACCTTTCCATCCGGAGAGGATGGCAAGCAGGATACTGGGCATGGGCGATATGATGACCCTCATCGAGAAAGCTCAGGAGGACTACGACGAACAGAAGGCCATCGAGCTTGAGAAAAAGATGCGAAAGAACAAGTTCACTCTGGAGGACTTTCTGGAGCAGATGGGACAGATCCGCAAGATGGGCGGCATCTCCAAGGTGCTGGACATGATGCCGGGCATGAACAATAAGGCGGCTCAGGATGTGGACATCGAGAAAAGCGAGAAGGAATTTATCCAGATGGAAGCCATCATCCAGTCTATGACGAAGGCGGAGCGGGAAAATCCATCTCTGCTCAACGCCAGCAGACGAAGGCGTATCGCAGCAGGCTCAGGTCAGTCGGTGACCAAGATAAACCAGCTGGTCAAGAGATACGAGGACTCGCGTAAGATGATGAAGCAGTTCTCCGGCAAAGGTGGCGGAGGCAAAATGAATCGAATGTTCCGGGGCTTTTAGTCCTGTACAGAATAACAATTAATTTATATTTTTTAGGAGGAAATAAAGAAAATGGTTAAAATCAGATTAAAGAGAATGGGAGCTCATAAAAAGCCTTTTTACCGTGTGGTAGTTGCGGACATCAGAGCGCCGAGAGACGGGAAGTTCATCGAAGAGATCGGATACTACAATCCGCTGACTGATCCGGCTGATATCAAGATCGACGAAGAAAAGGCGAAGAAATGGCTTCAGACAGGCGCACAGCCGACTGACACGGTAAAGAAGCTTTTCAAGCAGAGCGGTATTTTATAGAAAGTGGTGAAACTGATGGTAGAATTGGTTAGTGCAATTGCAAAGTCGTTAGTTGAACACCCGGAGGCCGTTGAGGTCACCGAGACGCAGTCCAATGGCACCACAGTAATACAGCTCAAAGTAGCCGCAGACGATATGGGCAAGGTCATAGGCAAGCAGGGACGGATCGCCAAAGCCATCCGTACCGTCGTGAAGGCAGCAGCTACGAAAGCGAATACCAGAGTAGTGGTGGAAATAGTTCAATAAAAACGATCGGAAGGGCACATGTATTTCAGGATATATGTGCCTGAATTATTAAGCAGACAATACCGCATTGCGGTATGCGAGTACAGGGAAAATCGTATGGAAAAGATCAAAATCGGGAAAATCGTCAATGCGGCAGGCATCAAGGGCGAAGTCAAGGTATACAACTATTCGGACGACATAGAAGCCTATCTTTACACGGACACCCTGCTGCTGGAGGATACGCCCTTCAAGGTGGAAAGTGTACGCCGGCAGAAGAATATGATCATCCTCAAGCTGGAGGGGATCGACGATCGTAACGGCGCTGAAGCGGTAAAGGGCAGGGAGCTCTTTATCATGGAAAGGGATCTGCCGGCGCTGCCGGAAGGGCAGTTCTACGTGCGGGACGTCCTGGGTATGACGGTCAGAGAAGAGGACGGAGCTGTTCTGGGGACCATCAGCGATGTGATCCAGAATACGGCCCAGACCTTGCTTGAAGTGGAACGAGAAGATGGAAAGAAGGTCCTGATCCCCAAGGTGGATGCCTTCGTTCTGGACATCGACGATCCGAAACGGCAGGTGACGGTACGGCTCATCGAGGGGATGCTGGATCTTTAAAGGAGAAAAGAACATGAAGATAGACGTACTGACACTGTTTCCGGAGATGTTCCTGCCGGTGATCGGCGGCAGCATTTTAGGACGGGCAGCAGAAAAAGGCATCGTGGAAATAGCCCTTACCGACATACGTGATTTCAGCAATGACAAGCACAACAAGGCGGACGACTATCCCTTCGGTGGAGGAGGCGGCATGGTGATGATGGCAGACCCTGTATTTGGTGCACTGGAATCGGTGTGCGCACAGGACAGGAAGGTGATCTATATGTCGCCACGCGGCAAGGTGCTGGACCAGAAGAAGATCAGTGAGCTGTCCCGGCTGGACAGCTTTGTAGTGCTGTGCGGACACTACGAAGGAATGGATCAGCGAGTGCTGGATCACTGGGATGCAGAGGAAATCTCCATCGGCGATTACGTGTTGACAGGCGGGGAGCTGCCGGCAATGGTGCTCATCGATTCGGTGGTGCGTCTGCTGCCGGATGTACTGGGCAATGAAAATTCTGCCCTGGAGGAGTCCATATATTCAGGACTTCTGGAGCATCCCCAGTATACCAAGCCGCGGGAATACCGAGGCATGGAGGTGCCGGAGGTGCTGCTTTCCGGCAATCATCAGAATATTGCGTTGTGGAAATTCCGAGAATCTCTCCTGCTTACAAAAAGGCGGAGACCGGACATGTTTGAAGCGTTTGTGAAAGAAAACCACGACTTTTCCAAAAAAGAACGGGAAATTGTTGAAGAAATCATGAAAATAGAGGTGTAGCGCATTGCACGCAGTGCGTGTTTGGTGTAAAATAAAACAATGAAAGCCAAAATGACGAAAAAAGCAAAAAGGACAATATGTATTTATATTGGGCTGGTGTTACTACTATATATCGTTGTTGAAATTTTACCCAAGGTGACGGATATTTTTGAAACCACCATGATTTTGGAGCCGGGGAACCTGACATTATCTTATGAGACTACAGGATATTTCATCAAAGAAGAAAGCGTGGGGATCGCCGGAGAATCGGGGAATATTCAATATCTGGTGGAGGAAGGGACTGCTGTCAAGAAGGGCTATCCTATCGTTGCCATAGATGCCACGGGGGAGGATAAGGATGCCAAGTCCAGATATTCCCAGTACACCAAAAGGCTGAAGGACTATGAAGGTCTTTCCAACGATGTGAATGCGCCCATCAGCGGGGTGTTCAGCCTTTATGTAGACGGCTACGAAGACTATTTTACTTTCGAAAACATGGACAAGGTGAAGCGGGACACGGTGGAAGGTCTGGTCTACAATGCGGTCAATACGGAGCGCAGCTCTGTTATCAAGGGCGAGCCCATGTACAAGATCGCAGGAGATGACAACTGGTACGTGTTGTGCTGGGTAGACAAGGCGACGGCAGACAGCTATTCGGAAGGAAAGGAAGTCAGCCTGCAGCTGCCGGACGGAACAGTGGAGGCTGATGTCTACAGTATCAAGAAGGAAAATTCGGGATATCGGGTGATTTTCCACCTGGATGTCTATTATGAAACCTTTGCCCAGAGCAGGGCGGAGGATATGACGGTGGTGGTCAGCGATAACAGTGGTCTGCTCATCGAGAACCAGTGCATCATCAAGAAAAAAGGTGAGCAGGGCGTCTATGTCAAAAACAAAAACGGTGACTACGTGTTCAAGAGGATCAAGGTCATCGCCACCGATGGGAAAGATTCCGTGATTGCAGACGCTGCCTTTATTGACGAAGAGGGCAATCAGGTGACCACGGTTGATGTATATGACGAGGTGCTGAAGCATCCGGAAAACGTATCGGAAAAACAAGAATAAGGATCCGGAAAGGAGAAAGGCATATGGAGGATATCAGAGGCAATCTGGGTAAAATAAAGGAACAGATTTCGGCGGCGGCTAAGGTGAGCGGAAGGAAAGAAGATGATGTGCTGCTGGTTGCGGTCAGCAAGACCAGAACGCCGGAGGAGATCAATATAGCTATCGATGCAGGTGTGACGGATATAGGCGAGAACAAAGTCCAGGAAATCATGGACAAGTTCGAGGCTGTCAAGCCGGTGAAGTGGCATATGATAGGTCACCTGCAGACCAACAAGGTGAAGTACATCATAGACAAGGTGTCAATGATCCATTCGGTGGATTCCTATAAGCTGGCAGCGGAGATAAATAAGCGCGCCGGAGGCAAGGGCATCACCATGGATATCCTGCTGCAGGTCAACTCAGCCCAGGAAGAAAGCAAGTTCGGCATTTCCACCGATGAAACGGAAAGCCTTATCAAAGAAATTCTGGAAACCTGCGAAAACATCAGAATCAAGGGGCTGATGTGCATCGCACCTTATGCAGACGATCCTGAGGAGATAAAGATATACTTTGAGGAAGTTAAGAAGCAGTACGACCAATTTTCGAAAATCGATCATGAAAGATTGGATTTTAAATATTTGTCAATGGGTATGTCCCACGATTTCCCGGTGGCAATCGAAGCCGGATCAAACCTGGTGAGGGTGGGAAGCGCCATATTCGGAGAAAGGGATTACAGCAAAAAGTAGGAGGTAACCATGGGTGTTTTTAACAAGTTCAAGGAGTTAATGGGATTTGAAGAGTACGATGAAGAAGAAATGGAGATGGAAGTGGAAGAAGACGATTACAAACAGCCCGGATACTATGACAGGAAACCGATAGAACCGCGGATGTCATCCTCGTCAGGATCATCCTCTGCACCTAAGTTCGACACCAGCAACGTGGTGCCGATGCAGAACAGGACGGTAAAAGCCATCACCAACGCATTCAAGCTGGTGGTGATAGAGCCAAAGGGATTTGACGAATGTTCCAAGCTGGTGGACAGCCTAAAGAGCAGGAAGCCGATCATCGTCAATCTGGAGAAGCTGGATTCCGATACGGCGAGAAAGATCTTCGATTTCCTCGGAGGCGCCACCTATGCGCTGAACGGGAACGTTCAGAAGGTTGCCAATAACATCTTTGTTTTTGCACCGGAGAATGTGGCTATCTTCGCTGAGGGCGAGAATAAGCCTTACAGCTTTGAAGGTGACAACGGATCCGGAAGCCCGTGGAAATAGGGTGTGAAACAGGAGGTACCCAATGATCAGACCAATAGATATACAAGAAAAAGAATTTACAAGAGGTGTCAGAGGATATAGAGAAGAAGAGGTCAACGAATTTCTCGACGAGCTGACCATGGATATGGAGCGGCTTTTAGAGGAGCTGAGACAGACCAAGGAAGAGAACAGCCGGCTGGTAGAGGAGCTGGAACGTCACAGAGGTTCTGAGGGAACCGTGCTTGAGACGCTGGAAGCGGCAAAGACGCTGATGGCGGACATTTCTGCCAGTGCAGAGAAGCGAGCGGAGATTTTGCTTAAAAACGCCGAGCTGGATGCGGAGCTGATGCGAAAGGAAGCCGGTGAAATGGCGGACAAGATCTCAGAAGAGAGCGAAGCTATGCGGAATCGGTTCATCGATTTCAGGTCGAGATACAAGAAGCTGCTGCAGTCGGAACTCCAACGGTTTGAGTCTCTCAGCGGCGAGATGTTTCCGGAGCTGGGGGTAGATGATTTTGACGATCTGCCTGAAATGGAGGATGCTATGCCGGAAGCCAGGATTCCGCAGGCGTCAAGAGGGACTTTCCACTATTCCCAAGGGAGCCGCGGCGCTGAACGTAAAAAAACCGTGAGAAACCTGAAATACTAGACTAGAGGAGGCGGGGCGTCATGCCCCATTTTCGTATGATTTATTATTTGATCGTTGTGGGCGTCATTCTGCTGGACCGGATAGTTAAGCACGCCGTTTCATCGGGGATGGAGCCGGGACAGACCATACCCCTTCTGGAAAACGTGTTTCACATCACCTACGTCCAGAACCGGGGAGCAGCTTTCAGTCTGATGGAAGGACAGTGGATATTTCTCATAGTGCTGCCGATGGCAGCGCTGGCGATTGGAATAGTATTGATCTTTCTCAAGAGAAAGAGATGGTCCGCTCTGATGCTCATATCCGTTTCTCTCATCTGCGGCGGAGGGATCGGGAACCTCATAGACCGCATAATGCAGGGATATGTAGTGGATCTATTCGATTTTCGTGTATTTCCCGTGTTCAATGTGGCGGATATCGCCATCTGTGTGGGCTGCGGACTGCTTCTGATAAGCGTCTGGTTTTTTGAGAAGAAAGAGGGAGCCGATGACCGGAGAAAAGCTGGAGAAAATTGAACTGAATATAGACGAAACCATGCAGGGAACCAGATTGGATCTGGTTCTCTCCGTTGCTTTAGAGGACTTTTCGAGAAGCTTTATCCAGAAGCTTTTTGAAAAGGGCAGCATATCGGTCAACGGTCAAATCTGCCGGGAGAAAAAAAGAAAAGCATCTTTGGGAGATGTGGTCACTGTGGACGTACCTGTCCCTGAGCGGCTTACCCTTGAGGCGGAGGACATCCCTCTTGTCATCGTTTACGAGGACGAGGATCTTCTGGTGGTGGACAAACCGGCGGGGATGGTGGTACATCCTGCGCCGGGCAACGATTCGGGGACTCTGGTAAATGCACTGATGCACCATTGCGGAGAAAACCTGTCGTCCATCAACGGAGTCATCAGACCGGGCATCGTTCATCGGATCGATAAAGATACCAGCGGTCTTTTGATGGTGGCTAAAAACGACAAGGCTCATGCATCCCTGTCGCAGCAGCTGGCAGAGCACTCCATCACGAGAAGATACAAGGCTATCGTCTACAGCAATATCAAGGAGGAGGAGGGAACCATCAATCAGCCCATTGGCAGAGATCCGAGGAACAGGCTGCGCAATGCGGTGACAGATATCAACTCCAGAGAAGCCATCACTCACTATAAGGTGCTGGAGCGCTTTGGCGGATTCACGTTTATAGAGGCGAAGCTGGAAACGGGCAGGACCCATCAGATCAGAGTACACATGGCATACATCAAGCACCCCCTTCTGGGCGACGAGCTATACGGACCTGCGAAAAACAAGCAGGGCGCCAAACGGCAGATGCTCCATGCCGGTTTATTGGGATTCGTCCATCCCTCGTCAGGCGAGTACTTGGAGTTCGAAAGCCCGCTGCCCGAGGATTTCGAGAAGGTGCTGGAAAAGCTGAGACCGCAGGTATGAAGGCGTGTACATGAAAGCGACCGACTGCTGCGAAATGCAACTGTCGGCCGTTCCAATGGGGATAGGTATTAAATAGGGATGAAACAACTCTATTAAGTTAGCGCAGATGAAAAAATGGTACTTCGGAATTAATAATCAAGTCGCACTTGGCCGTTGGCCGCAGCATCGGTCTTTAGCTGCTTCAGGCAGTCTTCACATACATGACCGGTTTTAAACGCATATATGTTGTAATGAAAACAACCACATAATGTACATGCCTTTTTCATAGTGCACCCTCCTTTACGATTATTGGGTGAAGCCTTTTCCTCTGTCGCATCATGATAGAGTTGTGTAATACTCATGTTACTATGTGACCGTAAAAATAGCAACAAAAATCACAATAAATGTAACGTAAAAGTAACCTAATGTAATATTTCAGAAGCAAAATGATAAAACAGAAGTGATCAGGAGGTGGGATCGTGTATGAAACCTTTGTTTTAAGAGAAGTTGATACGGGAAAGATCCAGGGATATTCCTGGCATTGCGATGGTCCGCAAAAGGTAGTATGCATAGTTCACGGTATCGGTGAGTACGGCGGCAGGTTCGACCGGGTGGCGGAAGCATTTCGTGAAAGAGGAATGGCAGTTCTGGCGCTTGATCTTCGGGGACACGGCGACTCCGTGGAAAAGAAAGGGCACTGTGCACCGCGAAAGGACGTGCTGGAGGACGTAAGCGCTTTGCTGGAGTATGCACGGGACAAATACCCGGGCGTTCCGGTCGTACTGTACGGACACAGCATGGGAGGCAACATCGCCCTGGACTACAGAAGCAGAGGCAGCCTCAACCACCTTCCGGCAGGCTATATCATCTCGGCTCCGTGGATCAGACTGGTGCGTCCCGTGCCGGCGCCTGTCTATAAGCTGGTAAAAGCTATTTCACGGATAGCACCCTCATTCACAATAGGATCAGAGGTAAATGAGGATGATTTGGGACATCCCGATTCTGTAAAACCATACAAAGAAAACCCCATGGTGCACAACAGGATCTCGGCTCTGTGTGCCGTGGAAGGCTTTGAGACCGGTCTGAAGCTGGAGGATGGCACTCTGGAAAACAACGGAGCAGCTAAAGAGATACCCACTCTGCTTATGCACGGAGGCGAAGACAGGATCTGCCATGTGGATGGCAGCAGGAATGTCTATGACAGAATGCAGAAATCAGGAGAAGCCGTGACCTACATAGAGTGGGACGGGCTTTTCCATGAGATCCACAACGGAAGTGATGAGAGCAGAGGCGATGAAGTGATCGCAAAGATGATAGAATGGACAGAGACCCTTTAGCGGGTCTCTGATTTAACTTTGTATGTCCTGCTCTACTGGCTTTGACACCGGCAGCGCCGGATCGACGTACAGCGTTTTATTGTGGGTGAAGATCACCATGCCCGGCTTGGCGCCGGATGGCTTCTTGACGTAGCGGACCTTGGTGTAGTCCACGGGAACGTTTTCCGAATCGGCTCCCTTACTGTGATAGGCGGCGATGGAAGCAGCCTCAAACAGGTCTTCCTCCGATGGCTCGCCGCCCTCAAGAAAGAGGATCACATGGGTACCGGTGATGTCCTTGGTGTGAAACCAGAGATCGGCGCCCGATGCCCGTTTAAGAGTCAGCCAGTCGTTTTCCTCGTTGTTTCGACCAGCCATCACCTTGAGTCCCGATGAAAGGGTGTAGCTGTAAGGCTTGGGCTTGCTCTTTTTTTGATGCTTCTGCCGACTTTTCTTATAGCGGATGAAGCCGGAATCTGTCAGTTCCTGCCGCAGCAGATCGATCTCTTCGATGGTTTTGGCTCTTTCCACGAAGGATTCCACGGATTCCAGGTATTCTATCTCGCCCGAAACCTCCTGTAGCTGGATCTTTTTCTCCTTTACGGCAGTCTTGGACTTGCCGTATTTCTTATAGTAGCGCTGAGCGTTTTTGGCAGGGGAAAGCTTGGGATCCAGGGGGATGGTGACCTGGCTGCCGTCATAGTAGCTGGTGACCTGTACTTCTGCGGCGCCCGGCTGGATCAGATGGAGATTGGCGGTCAGCAGTTCTCCGAACAGCCTGTATTCCTCCGCATTTTCTGCCTTGTAAAGGTCTTCCCGCAGTCGCTGGGTCTTCAGCTTCAGCTTATCAAGATGGGCCTTGATGACTCGCTGCAGGTCGCTGGATTTCTGTTTGATGATGTTTGATGATTCCCGGTGACTGAAATAATAGGCAGCTGCCTGGCTGAAGGTGTGAAAGGTCAGGGTTTCGCAGACGTCTCGGTATTCGGTCAGGGGAGTGATGTGAAACTCCACCGGCTTGCCATCTTCGTTGAGGTATACAAGTGGCGTGAAAGTGCCGGTTTCCACGGATGAAATGATGCTGCGGAGCGCTTCGTATGGGTCCTCTGCTGCGGCGAGGGTCTGGGCCAGCGCCGGGGAAATTCCCTGTATGCCCGACATGATCCTTCGATTACAGGTGAACCGGTCTTCCGTCAAATCCTTCATTTCCGCTTCGCTCACCAGGGAAAAGGGGATCTTTTCCTGTGCCGGAGGGTATTCGTAAAGCTTGCCGGGCAGCAGCTGTCTCGCTCTGTTGACGTCGATGGAGATGTGCTTGATGCTGTCGATGATCTTCTGGGATTCCATGTCCATGAGAATGGCGTTGCTGTGCTTGCCCATGATCTCCAGGATCAGCTTTTTGGTAACGCAGAAGCCCAGCTCGTTGATCGTTTCAAAGAGAAATTCGATGATGCGATCGTTTTCGTGCTGGACCACGTCGATGATCCTGGCGGTATTCAGATGCTTTCTCAATACCATGCAGAATACAGGCGGGGTTGCCGGATTTTCAGGGTTTTTATCCACCAGGTAGGCGGCTGAGTGATTGCTGCTGACGGAAACGAACAGCTTCCTGCTGCCCTTTTTCGTGTGTATGTGAAACAGAAGCTGTTCCGGCTGGGGCTGATAGATCTTTTCTATCTTGCCCATGAGAAGCTCCTGCTTGAATTCTTTTACTGCACTGAATGTCACTATACCGTCAAATGCCATTTTTTGCTCCTTTTTCGTCAAACCATTGTAATTTTAGCCAATTGAATCTATAATATTGATTATAGTACCACAAAAATAAACAGACTGGGGAAAAAAGATGATAAAAAGTATGACAGGCTTTGGGAGAGGAGAATATTCCGACGGTAAGCGAAATGTGACGGCAGAAATCAAGACGGTCAACCACCGTTATGCGGATATCAGCGTCAAGATGCCCAAGCGGTACTCCTTTGCAGAAGAAGACATCAAGGCGATCGTGAGGAAGAAAGTGAAACGGGGCAAGGTGGAAGTTTCCATCATGGTGGAAAACCTGACGGAAGAAGACCTGACCGTGAAATTGAACTCCCTGGTGGCCAGGCAGTACCTTGATAATCTGCGGGAATTGCAGGATACATACGATTTGACGGGAGAGATAGACATCAAGCTGATCGCGACACTGCCCGACGTGATGAAGGCGATCCCCGATGTGGAGGATGAAGACGAGGCATCCAAGGTCATCCGGCAGGCTGTATCTCTGGCAACCGAGAATCTGGACGGGATGCGAGCCATAGAAGGGGAAAAGCTGGCAGAGGATCTTATCCGGAGGGGAGAAGAGATCAGGGAGATCGTCCGAAAGATAGAGGTGCGGGCGCCGCTGATCGTCAAGGAGTACACGGAAAAGCTATACACCAGGATCAAAGAGCTGACGGAGGACGTTATCGACGTGCCGGAGGAACGCATCTTGATGGAAGCAGCCGTGTTTGCGGATAAATCCAGTATCACTGAAGAACTGGTGCGTCTTGACAGCCATATGATCCAGTTGAAGGATATCCTCAGCGCCGGAGACGGACCTGTGGGCAAGAAGTTGGATTTCCTGGTGCAGGAGATGAACAGGGAGGCCAATACCATCGGCTCCAAATCCAACGACCTGGAGATAACGACCCTTATGCTGGACACCAAGAGCGAGATCGAAAAAATCCGAGAACAGGTACAAAATATAGAATAGTTGTTAAGAATAATCGTTGAAGATGTTGGGAAATGGTGTTATAATATCTGTTCAGAACAAATGAACAGACTCGATCCCCAGGAGAAAACATATGACAAAAGGAAAGCTGTTTGTCGTTTCGGGACCCTCCGGAGCAGGCAAAGGAACGATTTGCAAAGAGGTTTTAGACGAAGAACGAAATATCAAGCTGTCTGTCTCCATGACAACCAGAAAACCGAGAGAGGGAGAAATCGATAAGGTCCATTATCATTTCGTAGACCGCAGCGATTTTGAAGCCCTCATTGAAGAAGAAGGCTTTATGGAATATGCCAATGTGTACGGCAACTTTTACGGGACGCCGAGAAAACAGGTGTTGGAATGGCTTGAGCAGGGGATCGATGTGATCCTGGAGATCGACGTTCAGGGCGCTTTGCAGATCAAGAAGACATACCCTGAAGGCGTGTTCATCTTCATCCTGCCGCCATCCATAGAGGAGTTAAAGAAGCGGATCAAAGGCAGAGGCTCCGAAACTGAAGAGACCATGGCAAAACGTCTTGGGGCGGCGTTAAAAGAAATATCCTGCATCGATCAGTACGACTACAGAGTCATCAATGAAGAGCTGCAGACGGCAATCGACAGGGTGAGGTCCATCATCAAAGCGGAACAATGCAAGCTGAATGATGAGGAAGTGGAAAATATCGTTGAGAACTATAAGGAGGAACTGTAATGTTATATCCATCGATCAATAAGATAAGAACCAAGGCGGACAGCAGGTATACCCTGGTGATCCTGGCAGCCAAGAGATCAAGAGACATCATAGAGGGCATGCCTAAGCTGACGGAAGCCGAGGTAGAAAAGCCGGTGTCCATCGCAGCTAACGAGATTGCAGAGGATCTGATCACCTATCGGGAAACAATGGACTAAAGGCTAACCGGCGTATGCGGTTAGAAATCCTGCCGAATTAAAAATCACGCCGAAATAAAACAGAATTTGGGAAATTGTGGCGAATCGCGACATTTTGTCGTGAATCACGACTTCAAACACCCCTTTCTTTATGGAATAATATCCCTGAAGGAGGGGTATTTTATGTCAGGAAAGTTATTTTTTGAGAAGAAACACAGCTGCTATGCTCTTTCCCTGGAAAACATAGTGTATCTGGAAAAAAATCTGAGAAAAATCATCGTACATACGGAGAAAGGAGCCATCGATTTTTACGGGACCTTCAAGGAGGTTGAAGGTTTTCTTGATAAGCGGTTCATGCACTGCCACAGGAGTTTTATCATCAATATGGACAAGGTGCAGCGGATGGAGGGCTCTGTGATCTATATGGATGGAGGCTGGGAAGTTCCCTTCGGACGGGACACCTATGGAAAGGCAAGAAAAGCTTTTCGAAGGTATTCACGGGAGAGCCGTAATAGTCACGATGAACATTGAAAAGACCACGGAAAAGTTCGTGGAAAAGTCAGAGCAGAAAGTCGGTCAAAAAGGTTGCTAAAAAATCGGTAAAAAATCCGGCGGGAAACAGTAAAAAAACTTGTAATTTGCAGGGAGTTATAGTATAGTATTTACTGGCGTCGCTGGTTTTGACGCCGGTAAGTTATATAGTTTACACACGGCAGTTTTATGAAAGCCGGTGCCTTGATGCCGGACAGGCGGACAGGTTGCTTTCAAGGATGCTGCGGTGGAAGAAGAAAACCGAGAGGAGAAAGAAAATGTCAGTAATTTCAATGAAACAGTTGTTGGAAGCAGGTGTTCATTTCGGACACCAGACCAGAAGATGGAACCCTAAAATGGCTCCGTACATCTTTACGGAGAGAAACGGGATCTACATCATCGATCTGCAGAAGACGGTAAAGAAGATCGACGAAGCTTATGCCTTCATGAAGGAAGTTGCAGAAAGCGGCAAGCCGGTTCTTTTCGTAGGAACTAAGAAGCAGGCGCAGGCTGCTATCGTAGACGAAGCCAAGAGATGCGATATGTTCTACGTCAACCAGAGATGGCTGGGCGGTATGCTGACCAACTACAAGACCATTTCCGGAAGGATCAAGAGACTCAACGACATCAAGACCATGGAAGAGGATGGTACCTTTGATAAGCTTTCCAAGAAGGAAGTCATCAAGCTGAGACTGGAGCTGGAAAGACTGGAAAAGTTCCTGGGCGGCATCAAGGACATGAAGGGCATGCCGGGCGCACTGTTCGTCGTAGACCCTAAAAAAGAGAAGATCGCCGTCAAGGAAGCCAGGATCCTGGGAATTCCGATCATCGGTATCGTAGACACCAACTGCGATCCGGATGATGTTGACTACATCATACCTGCCAACGATGATGCAATCAGAGCAGTAAAGCTGATCGCAGGATGTATGGCAGATGCTATCGTGGAGGCAAGACAGGGCGAAAGCTTTGACGAAGGCGAAGCAGAAGGCTCCACGGAAGCTGCTGAAGCAGAGGTTGCTGTTGAAGTAGCCGAAGAAAAGGCAGAAGCCGCAACAGAAGAGAAAGCTGAATAATCAGGATAGATACAGGAGGTAGTCAAATGGCTGTAACAGCACAAATGGTAAAAGAACTGCGCGAAATGACAGGCGCAGGGATGATGGA
>JAUNBU010000030.1:0-8960 GCA_030526925.1 Bacillota bacterium
GCAGCACTTGATGCAGATGCCGTCCACATGGCCCGGCGCTTCCGCCTTGATAGAGCCCATAGGACAGGCATCAACGCACATACCGCAGCCTGTGCACTTTTCCCGGTCCACCTTCGGCTTTACCTTCAGGATGTTGATGGGATTGCCCTTCCTGTCCTGGGGCTGGTAATAGGGCCGCAGAGGTTCTTGACCGTCAACCTTGATGGGCCCCGCCGCCATAAGCGCCTGCCGGATCTTTTCGTTGTCCCCATCGTTATCTTTGATGATACTCAGGATTTTTTCCGAAACCCGGTCTGCGAATTTCGCCGCCACGTTCATATCCTCGATGTCCGGTCTGCCTGCTGCAAGCGTCTTGGAAAATGAGTGCTCTCCGATGAAGGCTGCCGCCGCCACCGTATGAAAGCCCTTTGCCTCCAGGATGTTTCGCAGCTCCATCAGCGCATCATCGAAGTTCCGGTTGCCGTAGAGGACCACAGGGACAGCCATGGCCCCGCCGCCTTCCAGCGTATCCAAAAACTTCAGCAATACGTTGGGCACCCGCCCGGCAATGACAGGCGTGCCAAACACCAAAATGTCGTTTTCATCGAAAACGTAACGCTTTTCCCGCGCCGCAAGCGGCGTGAAATTGACGTTCTCCGCCTTTACATAATTTATCTTGTCATCTGTGGCGCCGCTGACGCCTATTTTATGTTCCGTCTTGTCCATGTTCTGCCACATGCGGTAAGCGACATCCGTCGTCACCTTGGCGGTGGTGTTGGTGCCGCTGAAATACATGGCTCTGATTTTCTTTTCCATGGGCGCTCCTATCTGTAGAGTTTCACTTCCGAATACTTGATGATCAGGTCCACCACGTCCTCGATCTCTATGTAGCCGCTGTCGATGGAAAGGTTATAGTTGACGTGCTGTCCCCACTTCCTGCCGGTGTGGTAGGAGTAATAGTTGGCTCGTGCTTTGTCCGTGTCCTTCATCAGCTTTTTAACCGAATCCTCCGGCACGCCGTATTCCTGGACGGCCCGCTTGATCTTGTCCTCTTCCTCCGCGTAAATGAACACGTTGGTGGCTTCCGGCATCCCACGCAGAATGTAGTCAGCGCAACGTCCTACGATGACGCAGGAGCCTTCTTCTGCAATCTTTCTGATGGTATCGAACTGAGCCAGGAAGAACCGCTCGTTGAGGGAAAGGCTTTCCGGGCCGGCTTCGCCGGTGCCCATGGCTGACGCCAGGCTGTATAGAAAGCTGTTCTTGGCTTTCATCTCTGCGTCTTCCATCATTTCTTTGCAAAATCCCGATTCTTCGGCGATCCTGTCAAGGAGCTCCTTGTCGTAATAAGGCACGTCCAGCTTCTCTGCCAATCGTTTTCCTATCAGCCGTCCGCCGCTGCCAAATTCTCTGCTGATGGTGATTATTTTTTTCTTCCTATCCATGTCTTACCTCCTTGGCTTGCCGTCATAAAAGGTCGGCTCCATTAAAATTTCTTGCGTTTATTATATCACAACCTACATCTAAATATATAAAAATATCCGAAAATATCTTGCACCCTACATCTAGTATAAATTGACTTTTATCTCCAATTGGAGTATCCTGATATGGTAGATAGGAGGCGACAGACGAGTATGTCATTACAATTCTGTTCATTTGCCAGCGGAAGCAGCGGCAACTGTTATTTGATCAAAAACGAAAACACGGCTCTTCTCATCGACGCCGGTATTTCCGGCAAGAAGATTTTCCAGGGCCTTGAAGATACGGGCACGGCTCGCGAGGATGTTTCTGCCATCCTCATCACCCATGAGCACATCGACCATGTGAAGAGCCTTCCCATCGTCACCAAAAAGCTGCCCAACATCATGGCTTACGCCAACGAAGCCACCTGGGCCAGCATCGAACGTCCCGTTGCCGAAAAAAAGCAGCAACTTTTCCGGACGGGCGCAGACTTTACCGTGGGCGATTTTCTCGTCCGCTCTTTCCCCATTCCCCACGACGCAGCGGAGCCGGTAGGCTTTTCCCTGTACCACGACGGGCGTCAGATCAGCGTGGTTGCGGACGTGGGCTACATAACAGAAGACATCTTTGAAGAGATCGTGGATGCGGACCTGCTTTTGCTGGAGGCCAACCACGAGGAAGAAATTTTGCTGATGAGCAGCTATCCTTATCCGCTGAAGCGCCGAATCCTGGGCGAGCGGGGGCACCTTTCCAATGTGTCGGCGGGAGAATGCCTCTGCGAGCTGGTGGAGACCAAGCAAAAGAAGCGGCGTGTACTGCTGGGGCATCTGAGTCGGGAGAACAACGATCCGTCGGTGGCGATGCTGGCGGTGAGGAACACCCTGATGGAAAAGAACATCATTCCAGGGACCGACTTGCAGCTGGAAGTGGTGCTTCGGGACTGCTGCAGCTGTCTCTACGAGGTGTAGGCGGGAGGTCGTCTGAGGCATGGAAAATGCCCAGAGCGTGTGCCCTACTCATGCGAGATATCCGGGAGGTCTTGAAGCATATGAACATACGGATCCTTGCCATCGGCAAGCTGAAGGAAAGCTACTGGCAGGCTGCCGTGGCGGAGTACAGCAAACGGCTGTCCGGCTACTGCAATCTCGAAATAACGGAACTCAAGGAAATCCCCCTGCGGGCCAATCCCTCCGCCGCCGACGAAGAAGCGGTGAAGGAAGCCGAAGGCAGGGAGCTTTTGCATAAGATCAACAAGACGGACTACGTCATCACCCTGGAGATCAACGGCAAGTCCTTTTCCTCGGTGGAGCTGGCGGACCGTCTGGAGCGGCTTGCCATAGATGGAAAGAGCAATCTTGTTTTCGTCATAGGCGGTTCTCTGGGGCTTTCGCCGGATGTGAGCAGACGGGCGGATCTGAAGCTGTCCTTCGGTCCGATGACTTTCCCTCATCAAATGATGCGAGTGATTTTGCTGGAGCAGATCTATCGGAGCTTTAAGATCAACCACAACGAGCCGTATCACAAGTAGGAATAAATAAAGGAGCTTACCATGAAATTCGTCATGTCCTACAGCTGTGGCAAGGACAGCACCCTTGCCCTGCATCGACTGATAAAGGCGGGACACCAGCCGGTGGCGCTGCAACACCATGAACACCCCGTCTACCCTTGCTGCAACTGGCTGATTATGCGGTTGCGGTAGGCTTTGTCCCTGCCCAGCCGTTCGATGATCTGATCCATCACCTTAGGGTCGTACATTGACTGCATCATCAGGCGGGTCAGCTTCAGGTCCTCTGCCGACACATCGGCTCCGCTTCTGTAGTGCTCCGATAAAAATTCTCCTGAGAAGTTATCTTTCTTCAGCGCCTCCATTGCCGCTTTGGCAGCGTCTCCGGCGGAATCCGCCGCAGCTGACATACCGTCGTTCATCATAGGCATCATCACCGATGCCGCATCTCCGACCACCAGAAACCCATCGCCGGATTTTTGCATATTCTGCGTCATATCCGTAAGCTTGCCGCCCTGCCACGGGCTTACTTGTTCTGCGCCGTCAAAGATCCCTTTGATTTCCGGCGACTTTTCTCTCCAGCGGTAAAAACGCTCCTGCAGATCCATTCCCTTATAGGTGTCTCTGTCGTAGACCATCATGCCTACGTTGCAGTAACCCTCCGGCACGCCCTTCTCCCCTGAAGGCAGCACCCAGAAGTAACACGGCTTGACGGACGCATCAAAGAAGAACATACCGTAGGCGTCATACTGATCCGCCGCCAGCTTCCTGTCCAGCTTGACACCCTTGAAATAGGCACGCTGCCCCAGGCATATGGCTGAGGACTTTTCCTTCATGATCCCCAGTTCCTTCGCCAGACCTGAATAAGTGCCATCGGCAACCACCACCAGCTTGCTACGCAGCTCATTTATCTTGCCACAAGACCCCGATCCGCAAGAACCCGACCCACGGGAATCCGTCCCGCAGGAATCCAGCGTCACGCCCTTTACATAACCGCCCTCCCGTACCAGACCTGTCACACGGCAGTTCTGCCGGAACTCGACGCCCAGCTTCAGGGCAGTATCCACAAGCATACTGTCCAGCTGCGCCCGCGGCGTGCAGTAACATTCGAAGGGTAGGTTGACCCCTCTGCCGTCGTCGCTGATGAGCCGGATCCTCCTCAGGCAAGTGCCTATCTTATCCAGCTGTTCAAAGGCTCCCAGCTCATTGATGTGTGAAACGAAGCCGCTGCGCTGTATGTCGCCGCAGGCTTTATCACGCGGGAAATTCTCTTTATCCAGCAGCAGAACGTCCGCTCCCGCCTTTGCAAGGTAAGCTGCACATATGGAGCCCGCCGGCCCTGCGCCTACCACTATCACGTCTCGTTCTATATTTATCATCTACTCCGCCTCCTCTGCAAAGGTTTCCGCTACAGACAACTCTCCCGATAAAAAGGCAGCTTCCGCAGTCATGGTGTTGTCTAAATCTTTGATGTTTGGCCAGTGCTCCGGCTGATGGCTCTCCGAGGATACCATGGTGATGGCATTGGCAGGACAGTATTTCATGCAGATACCGCAGCCCATGCAGCGCTCCGCCGTCTCTTTATGATACCCGCAGCCCATGCAGCGGGATGCTTCCGTTCTCGCCTGCTTCTCCGTAAAGAGCCGGACGCCGTTGACGGCAGACTTTTCTCTGCTGCCCTCTATCACCTCATAGGCTGCCGAGACTTCCTTTTCCTCGCGGTATTGAACAGCGATGGCAAGCCCGCCATCCGCAAAATAATTATCTATAGCGGCAGCCCCCGCACGTCCTGCATCCGGCGAGCTCATGTCGAAATCACCTATGGCAAATACACCGCTCAGGGAAGTGGAAAGCTGCGGATCGATGACGAAATACCCCTTGTCGTCCGTCTGCAGATCCGGGTTTCTGACGGCGATGGTCTCCGTATCGGGAACCGCCGTATCCCCCAGTACCAGCGTATCGCAAGGAAAATTAACGGCAAGGCTGCTCTCTGTCTTCCTGCAGTCGATGCTCTCAAGCCTGCCGTTTCGTGCGTTTATCCTGGAAAGCTCCACGCCGGTGATGATGTCTACGCCTTCCGCCAGCGCAATATCAACAGCGGAGGTAATGACCTGCAGTCCGCCTCTGCTGCAAGGAGCTAAAATAGTCACTTCCCTGTCACGCTCCCGAAGCGCTCTCGCCATATCCAGGGTCATCTCATCGCTTCCCGTGATAAATATCCGCTTCCCCAGGTTGTCCACCAGCTCTTCATTGACCAGGCTATTCATCAGCGTGGGCATGGCGAAGACCTGCGGGCAATCTGCATTGGATACATCCGGCTTTTTGCCTGCCGATGCTCCTATTGCAAAGAGCACGGCGTCATATCCCATGCCGCTCAAATCGTCAAAGGATGGTTTTATTCCTACAGCAGCATTGAAGACCACAGGGATGCCTGCTTCCTCTACCTTTGCCATTTCTCTTGCCAGCAGCTCTTGATCGATGCGCTTCCCCGTTGCCAGCGTCCGGTAGCTGCCGCCAAGCACTGAGTCCTTTTCAAAAATAGTCGGCAGATAGCCTTTCTTCGCCAGGGCGATAGCTGCCGTGATCCCGGCGATGCCGCCTCCTGCAATGGCTACCTTCCTGCCCTCTGACACGTGGTCTGCCAGCTTCGGCATGTTTTCCTCCAGCCCTGCAGATCTAAGCATAGGCAGGATATCATCCACCGGCTCCGGATCGCCTTGCCCATTTAAGCCGCCCTTTTCATTTAAGCCGCTCTGCCCATCCCGGCTACTCTGCGGCAGCGGTTTTTCCTTCTGTGGCTGAAGCATCGGCACATTCTCCGGATATAAGGTCTCCTCGTCAGGGGCGTTTGCCATCCTGTGGACTTTCTCCGGCAGCTTGCGCTCCTGGAGTGCATTGTCTATTTCTACGGCAGCTTCCCGCCCCGCCGCCATGGCGCCTACCACGGAGCTGCTCTCTCCCGTAACGTCTCCGCAGGCGAAGATCATGTTCTTGTTTGTCCTGTGGCAAGGATCTATTTTGATCTTCCCGTCAGGGTAGGTCTCTGCCTTGACTATATCCTCCGTCCGGCTTTTCTGCCCTATGGCAAAGATCACCGTATCGCAGAACATATTGAACTCGCTGCCCTTGATGGCGTGCGCTCTCATGCTGCCGGGACCGTCCTCCAGGTATTCTCCCCGCAGGAATTCCACAGCTTTGACCACATCGCCCTCCCTGATTATCTGCTTGGGCGAAACCAGCGTCTTAAACTCGATCCCTTTGGCTCCGGCTGCATCCAGGGCTTCAGGCGAAACCTCCAGGTCCTCCGGTCCGTCGATGGTGGTACAGATGACCTGTTTGCCCTGCGCTGTCAACATCTCTGCCAGATCCAGCGCTGCACCGCCTCCCCCGACGATCACCACCTTGTCCCCCAGTTTGAAGCTCGATGCGTCCTCTTCATCAACACCATTGAGCTGGCGCATGACGGAAACCGCATCGTAGACCATGGCGCCATCAGCGCCCGGGATGTCCATCTTCATGCCATAGGATGCCCCTGTAGCAATGAGGCAGGCGCTGAAGCCTTCCTCCCACAACTCCTCCAACTGTGTATTCACACCCACGTTCTTATTGTAGCGGACTTCGATCCCCGCAGAAACTATCCTGTCGATTTCTTCCTGCAGCTGCTCTTTGTTCAGCCGGAAACCGGGTATCCCCCAGTTCATGGCTCCGCCCAGCTGCCCGTCCTTCTCAAAGATGGTCACGTCATACCCCATACGGGAAAGGTCAAAGGCTGCCGTGAGCCCTGCCGGACCTCCGCCGATCACCGCTACTTTCCTGTGAAACTTCCTTATGTATTGATATGGCTTAGGCGATACTTTGCTTACGATATACCGCTCCAGCGCACCCATATTCAGAGCCTCATCCATCAGGGAACCCCGCTTGCACAGTTCTTCACAGAAGTGGTCGCATACCGCAGCGCAGACCCACGGCAAAGGATTCTTCTCGCTGATGAGATCGTATGCCTTTTCCAGATCCCCAGCCTTTACAAATGCGGCAACAGCCTGGGGCACGATGCCCAGCGGACAGCCTGCGGAGCAAGCCGTTTCCAAAGCAAACTTTCTGCTCTCCGGAAACGAGGTGACGGAGGACGCCTGATCTTGCCCGTCTCCATAACCGGAGAATATGCAGGAAACCGTCTTCTGGTATTCCACAATGGCGTCGGTAGGACACAGCTCTCTGCACTTGCCGCAGTTGATACATAAGGCATGGTCTACGGACGCCTGTACTTTCTTATCTATTGTGATGTTAAAATCCATGGCTGCCTCCTAAAAAAATTCCATCGCCGATAACTCTTCGCCCAGCTCTGTACACATGGTCTCAGGCAAAATGCTCTTGATCATGGCGCCGGTGCTGTCGGTGTTCAAGGTGTCCAGCTTCCGGGATTTTATCCACTTGACGCAAAGCCTCAAAAAACCGTAATCACGTACGCCGTTCCAGGTGAAGTGGACGTTGCGCATAGCCATGACGAAAATCAGTCTGGAAGCGCCCTCCCATCTGATTTCTTCGCTTAAAAAGTTCATCTCCGGTGAATCCTCGTAGGCGCTCCGGAATTCGTCCTTGATTTTCTGGGTCTGTTTCTCGATTGCCTTCAGTCTCCGCTGCCCCTTCCGACCTTCGTAAAGTCCCGCTTCCATCGGCATGGCGTTTCCTCCTTTTGCTGTCCGTAAAATATTGATTGGTATATTTTTTATTATACCACGACTACTTCTTCCCTGCATCAGAAAAAAGCGCCGCTATCTCTCCGATGGCTCTTATGGTCTCTTCGATTTCATTCTCACCGGTGTAAAATCCGGGGCAGAGTCTCACGCACCCTGTATTCCCGGTGCCGATGGTTTCATGAGCCGCTCCGCTGCAGTGAAAGCCCGCCCGCACTGCGATACCGTATCTATCGTTTAACAGCGATGCGACTTCCTCGCAGTCAAGACCCGCAATGTTCATGGCTACTACCGGCGTTTTCTCATGAGTATCGTCAGGTCCGTACAGCCGGACGTTTTTGATTTTTTTCAGACCGTACTGCAGATTCTCCGTCAGCTTACGCTCGTGCTCTGCGATAGCTTCGATGCCGATCTTATTTACCAGCCTTGCCGCCGCACCCAGACCGATGATGCCCGGTGCGTTGACAGTCCCCGCTTCATAACCCTCCGGAAACTCGTCAGGCTGGCTCAGCTCTTTGGAATGGCTACCCGTGCCGCCCTCCAACAAAGGCGTCATGGAAAGGTCTTCCTTTGCATAGAGAAAGCCTGTGCCCTGGGGTCCCAAAAGCCCCTTGTGCCCCGGAACTGCCAGAATGTCGATGTGGTTTTTCTTTACATCCAGGTCCATATGCCCTGCTCCCTGAGCGCCGTCTACCATAAACAGGATACCCTTTCGCAGAGCGATGCGCCCGATCTCTTCAAGAGGCATTTTAGTGCCCGTCACGTTGGAAGCTGCCGTCATGACGATCATACGGGTGTTTGGTCTGATAGCCTCTCTGATGTCTTTGATGGAAATCCGTCCTCTTTCGTCGCACCTTACCACGGTGGTTTCAACGCCCTTTTTTCGAAGCCGGTGCAGGGGACGCATGACGGAATTGTGCTCCATGGAGGATGTTATCACATGGTCGCCTTCCCTGAGGATGCCTTTTAGCGCCAGGTTCAGTGCCTCCGTGCAGTTTTTGGTAAAAATCAGCTGTCCGGGATCTTCTATTTGAAAGAGGCGTGCCAGCGCCAGTCTGGTCTTGAAGATTTCCTGCGCCGTCCTCGCAGCCTGAAAATGCCCGGATCTGCCGGGATTGGCGCAGTAATTGGACATGACGTCCATGACGGTCTCGATTACCTCCGGTGGTTTGGGGAAGGATGTTGCCCCGTTGTCTAAGTAAATCATATCTGCCCTCCGCTCTCTATGGATTGCCCGGGCTTCCGGCGATTCCTGCCTTCCGGGCAAAAGAAAAATGCAGGTCTTGGGATCTCGACCTACATTAGTATATGTTCTGTATGCG
>JAUNBU010000030.1:9060-12984 GCA_030526925.1 Bacillota bacterium
GGCGGCTAGATGCGCCAGTTCCTGTCGGCGATTTTCGCCAGCAATGATTTTTTGACGGTGATGGCTTCCTCGGGGCACATCTCCTGACAGCAATAGCACTTGATGCATTTGCTGTAATCGTAGCGGGCAACGCCCTTTTGTCCGCAAGCGGCACGGTTTTGACCTGAGCCGGAGCGGTCACCCTTCTCGCCGCAGGCGCAGCGCTCCGAAACGATCTCTATTGCCTTGCCCTCCACGGGGCAAGCCATGACGCAGATGCCGCAGCCTACGCACTTTTCCTTTTTGATGACAGGCTTCTTCTCCAGAAGCGGCGCCAGAAATCTCACAGGTCTGAGAGCTCCTCTGTACTCCGCTCCTCTCTGGACGTTGAAGGTCTTGTCTCCGTATCCGGCAGCGGCTTCCTCAGCGGTCAATATGCCTTCCTCTGTAATGACCTCTATGTCATCATAGGTTCCGACGCCCTGCTCCGCTCCAATCACATTGGTAGGGACCAGCTGCGGTTTCAAATTGACCAAATGACAGAAGATAGCGTCCAGCGCCACAGGATCGGTGGATGCCAGGATCAAGTTCATTTTTTTAGGCGTTCCCGACTGGGGACCGTTGCCTTCCATTGCCAGTATCCCGTCCATGATGTGCAGCTTCGGTTTCACCAGGCGGTTGAGATCCGCCAGCATTCTGGCGAATACCTCTGCCGTGGCAAATCTGGCATGGGACGCACCCTTGTTGAATCCGTAAACACAACCAAATGTATTTTTGACCGCTCCTGTGATCCTCTCCAGCTGATGTGTCTTCATCTTGCAGAGGTTGATTATACCGTCAGCGGCAATGACTTCATCGCACAGTATAAAATGATCCGCCGCCTTACCCTGAGGGAAGTCAACTCGCGTGCCCTGCTCGAATTCGCCCAGGGGAATATTGAGTCGGTCTGCCGCTTCCTTAAGACCGCAGCCTTCCGCCACCTTTTCTACCTTTATCATGGGATTTCCGGGGGAATCCCCGTAGACCAGATTCTCATAGCCTTCCTGCTGCATCAGTCTCCCCGCTGCTTCGAATACCGCCGGATGGGTGGTACATGCCTGCTCCGGCGTGGTTTTCGCCAGCAGATTGGGTTTTAAGATGATTCGGCTGTCAGCGGGCAGATCCAACACCTCCGCCCAGCCGCCAAGCAGCCGGACGGCACAGGCTACTGCCCTTTCCACTTCCTGCTGATCGTAGCTATAACAGGGCACCAGTGCAACCTTGGGGTCGGCAACATTCGGACGGTCCGACTTGGGGTTGACCCCTTTGGGGCTGATCGCCCCGGCGCCCTTTACACGTCCTGCTCCTGTCTGAGTTTTGCTATGTGTTTCTGTCATTTGATATGGTCCTTCCACTCTAATGGGTGCTGATCCCGCTGCCGCTTATGGGTATGGCGTCTCCCAAGAACGTAGGCTTGGGCTTGAATATCCACTTGATGCAGTCCTTATCCCGCGCCAGGAACTCACGTATCTCCCTCATGTCCTGCCCGTGGTAATCCTTCTGGTCGGAGGTCGCGCCAAGCGCTGTAATGTCCATCCTGTTGCAGCCGTAAAGCGCCCGGTACATATGGTATTTCTGGGTCACTACCACCATGCTGTCCACCTTAAAAATGTAGTCGGATCTGTATACCGACTCATAGGTGGAAAATCCGGCGTGGTCGAGGAAAATATCGCTCTCCGGCACTCCGGCGTTTACGGCGTAGTTCTTCATGACGTTCACTTCGTTGTAGACCACCTGCCCGTTATCTCCCGAAAGAAGCAGCTTAGGCGCCACACCTGCATGATAAAGGCTGATGGCAAGATCCAGCCTGTCCTTCAACATCCTGCTTGGCGTCCCGTCGTTGTTGACCGATGCTCCCAGCACGAGAATGCACTGGGGATCTATGGATTTCAGGGCTTCCGTCTCTTCTGCCGTAATGCTGTCCGTCTCCGAATCCAGGGATGCGGCGATCTGATCCTCAGTGGTTTTGATCATAAAAATATCAAGCCCTACCAGAACCAGCACTGCCACAATGATAAGTTTTATAAAAAGCGAGATAGCTCTCGCAAGATAGCTTCTTTTCTTTTCTCTCTTACTCATAACGGCTATATTATATACAGATTTTATGTTCATTTAAAGAAAAAGCGTGAAATTGTGCATTTTGTTAATAATTATAACTTTTTTTGATTTTTATTGTTGACAGGACACAATTGCGGGTTTATATTATTCTTGTGAAACAGCTGTACATTCTGTATAATACAAGTATGTCGGCAATCACGACAACAACAGTTTTGATACATCAATATGAAGGAGCGAATTATGAAATACGATTTCCCGGTACAGAAAAATCCCAATCCTAAGAAAAAGCCGGATCCGGATACTTTGAGATTCGGCACGGAATTTACCGACCACATGTTCATCATGGAATACGAAGACGGCAAAGGCTGGCACGACGCCCGCATCGTCCCTTACGGACCTCTTTCCATAGAGCCGGCGGCGGTTGTCTTTCACTACGCCCAGGAGATGTTCGAAGGACTGAAAGCCTACAAATCGCCGGACGGCAGAGTGCTGCTGTTCAGACCTGACATGAACGCCAAGCGGACCAACAAGACCAACGACAGACTTTGCATACCGGAAATAGACGAAGAACTTTACGTGGAAGCCATCAAGGCTCTGGTAAAGCAGGACGCCGACTGGATCCCGGAAAAAGAAGGAACTGCCCTTTACATAAGGCCCTTCATCATCGCCGACGAACCGTTTCTGGGCGTCAGACGCTCCACTCACTATAAATTCATGATCATCCTCAGTCCTGTGGGACCTTACTACGAGGGCGGTCTGGCTCCGACGAAGATCTACGTGGAGGATAAATACGTGCGCGCCACCGACGGCGGTACAGGTGAAGCCAAGTGCGGCGGCAACTACGCAGCCAGTCTGAAGGCCCAGGAGGAGGCCCACGAAAAGGGCTACGAGCAGATCCTCTGGCTGGACGGAGTGGAGAGAAAATACGTGGAAGAGATCGGGACCTCTAACGCTTTCTTTATGATCGGTGACGAGATAATCACCGCACCGCTGGATGGAACCATACTGCCCGGCATCACCAGAAATTCCGTTATAGCGCTTCTGAAGAAAAAGGGCATGAAGGTCTCGGAGCGAAAGCTCACCATCGATGAGGTGGTCGAAGCTCATAAGAGCGGTCAGTTCAAGGAAATGTTTGCTTCCGGCACGGCTGCCGTTATCTCTCCTGTAGGCGAGCTGTGCTACAAGGGCGACAACATGGTCATCAACGGCGGCGGCATCGGCGCTGTGGCACAGGAGCTTTACGATACCCTGTACGGTATCCAGACCGGAAAAATCGATGATGAAATGGGATGGACCGTGGAGGTGAAATAATATGTATATATTCAGCTATGTTCTGGGAACCATCGCCATTACGGCGCTGGCATACGGCACGATCCTGGTCATAAGAAAAAACAAGCAGGAAGCCTTCACCACGGCAATGGGCGTATTGGGCGTGATCGTGGTGCTGACCCTGCTTAAATGGATATTTTAGAGTTACAATTTGCGGAGAAGGTCCACCACTTGGATTTTCTCCGCTTTTGTGTCTGCGGCATCTTTAATGATGCGTGCGGGAACGCCGGCAACCACCACACCTGCAGGAACGTCTTCCACCACTACTGCCCCGGCAGCAACCACCGCACCCTTTCCGATTCGGCATCCCTCCAGCACCACGGCATTGGCACCGATGACAACATCATCTTCCACCGTGACCGGCTGTGCGCTGGGCGGCTCGATGACTCCTGCCAGGACCGTCCCCGCTCCGATGTGGCAGTTCTTACCCACCGTGGCTCTCCCGCCCAGGACGGCTCCCATGTCTATCATAGACCCTTCTCCGATGACTGCGCCGATGTTGATGATGGCTCCCATCAT
>JAUNBU010000030.1:13084-14499 GCA_030526925.1 Bacillota bacterium
TAAACCTTGACGGGCGTTTTTTTCTCAGCGTTTCCGATAAATTCTATGATTTCTTTTGCTTCCATGCTGTTCCTTTCGTCTTTTGTTATGTTATGTGCTTGCCTATGCAAAGAGCACGTGGTCCATGGTGTAAAGACCCGGCTCTCTGTCTGCTTCGCAGACAAAGGCTGCCGCTTTCAGGGCTCCCGCCGCAAAGATCTTCTTGGAGCCTGCCGTATGTTTGATTTCCAAAAGTTCGTCTTCTCCTGCATATAGTACTGCATGTTCTCCTGCGATGGTCCCGCCTCTGACGGCGTGGATGCCGATCTCTCTGCCCCGCTTCCTGTTGCCGTCACGGCCGAATACGTGGTCGTAGGTGTCTGCCCCGTCCATGGCCTTCAGCAGCATAAGCGCCGTGCCGCTGGGAGAATCCAATTTTTTATTGTGGTGCTTCTCTATGATCTCCATATCGAAGGTATCCTCCAGGATGGGGGTGATCTCTGCCAGCACCCGCTTCATGATGTTGATGCCCAGAGAATAGTTGGCGGAAAATACGATGGGTACTCGCGTGGCCAGCGCTTCGATCTGTTTTATCCGGTCAGCATCATAGCCGGTGGTGGCGATGACAGCAGGACAGCTATGCTCGCGGCAGTAGTCCGCCAGCATCCCCAGATTGGCAGGATTGCTGAAATCCACCACAACGTCTACTTCCGCAGAAGGCAGCTTTGCCAGGGTCTCGCCCTGTAAGGGGTCGATCATTCCCGCCAGGGAAAAGCTCCCCTGCCCTCCTTTTTCTCTGCGCTCTTCCATCATGGCGGCCAGCACATTAGCCATGGCTCCGCCGCCTAAAATACCTATGTTCATAAGCCTTCCTTTCTTTTACAGAAGCCCCAGCTTTTCCATCTCACCCCTCAGGACTGCCTTGGTCTCCTCTGCCATCAGGCAGAGTGGCATCCTGTATCCGCCGATGTTCATGCCCATCATGTTCATGGCTTCCTTGATGGGGATCGGGTTGGTTTCGATGAACAATGCGTTGATGAAGTCCAGATACTTCAGGTGCATTGCCCGTGCCCTCTCCATATCGCCGTTCAGGTATGCCATGGTCATTTCGTGGGTCTCTCGCGGCAGGATGTTTGCCAGCACCGAAATCACGCCTGCGCCGCCCACCGACAGGATGGGGATGTTGAGCCCGTCGTCGCCGGAGTAGATGTTGAAGTCATCGTTGATCAGCTTGGCAAATTCGGTGATCAGCGCCATGTTGCCGCTGGCTTCCTTGATCCCTACTATATTCTTATGCCGGCTGATTTCCGCTAATGCGTCATATGGGATGGAAACTCCAGTTCTGCCCGGTACGTTGTAGACGAAAATAGGCGTGTTGACTGCGTCTGCCACCTGTGTAAAGTGGTTGACCATGCCTGCTTTGCTGGCTTTGTTGT
>JAUNBU010000031.1:0-2033 GCA_030526925.1 Bacillota bacterium
AGATAATGTTAAAGCAAAGAAAGGTAGGTACCATATGAGCAATGTATACGTATTCGATCATCCGTTGATCCAGCACAAGACAGCAATGATCAGAAAAGAAGAGACCAGTGTTAAGGATTTCAGAGAGCTTGTCAAGGAAATCGCAATGCTGATGGGCTATGAAGCCACCAGAAAGCTGCCTCTGAAAGAAGTAGAGATCACCACGCCGATCTGCAAAACCAATGTGAACATGCTGGACGGAGAAGACATTGCCATCGTACCGATTTTAAGAGCCGGTCTTGGCATGGTGGACGGAATGCTGGCACTTGTGCCTAACGCCAAGGTGGGACACATCGGCCTTTACAGAGACCCTGACACCCACGAGCCGGTGGAATACTACTGCAAGCTGCCAAACGACATCGACAAGCGAGAGATTTTCGTGGTAGACCCGATGCTGGCAACCGGCGGAAGCGCAGCCGCAGCCATCGACTTCATCAAGGCCAGAGGCGGCAAGAAGATCATCTTCATGTGCCTGATCGCAGCGCCGGAAGGCATCGAAGTGCTGCAGAGAGAGCATCCTGACGTGGACATTTTCATCGCCGCCAAGGACGAAAAGCTCAACGAGCACGCCTACATCGTACCGGGACTGGGCGACGCAGGCGACAGACTCTACGGCACCAAATAAAAATTAAGGAGAGTTAGTAAGAGAATGAGTTTTGATTTTATACCCGACAGCGTCAGCAATCATACCAACGTGTATGACGTGCTGAAGGAAAGAGGCTTTATCGAGCAGTCAACGGACGAGGAAAAGATCCGGGAGCTTTTGCAAAATGAAAAAGTGAAGTTTTACATTGGATTCGACCCGACGGCGGATTGTCTTCACGTAGGACATTTCATGCAGGTCATCATCATGATGTACATGCAGAAATACGGCCACACCCCGGTGGTACTCATCGGCGGCGGCACGGGACACGTGGGCGATCCATCCGGCAGAAGCGACATGCGTCAGCTGATGACGCCGGAGACCATCGAGCACAACTGCAAAGCCTTCAAGAAGCTTTTCGACCAGTTCCTGGACTTCGACGAAGACTGGAAATACGAAGGCAACGACGGCGTCTTTTCGCCGGGGCACGAAACCAAAAAGCCGGAGCCGGGCAAGGCCATTTCGGTCAATAACGCCAGGTGGCTGTTGCCATTGAACTACATCGATTTCGTTCGGGAGATAGGCTCCTGCTTCAACGTCAACACCATGCTGCGTGCCGAGTGCTTCAAGCAGCGCATGGAAAGGGAAGGCGGGCTGACTTTCTTCGAGCTGAACTACATGCTGATGCAGAGCTACGATTTCATGGTAATGGCGCGGGATTTTGATGTAAAGATCCAGTTCGGCGGCAACGATCAGTGGTCCAACATCATCGGCGGCGTGGAGCTGACGAGAAAGAAAGTGGGCAAGGAAGTCTACGGCATGACCTTTGCGCTACTTACCAACTCGGAGGGCAACAAGATGGGAAAGACCCAGAAGGGAGCCCTGTGGCTTGATGCGGAGAAGACCTCGCCTTATGAGTTCTATCAGTACTGGAGAAACGTGGCGGATGCGGACGTGGAAAAGTGCCTGCGGATGCTGACCTTCCTGCCGATGGAGGAAGTGAAGCGGCTGGCGTCTCTGGAGGATAAGGAAATCAACAAAGCCAAGGAAATCCTGGCTTACGAAGTGACCAAGCTGGTCCACGGGGAAGCTGAAGCGGCGAAAGCCCAGGAAGCAGCCAGAGCAGCCTTCGGCGGCGGAGACCTTTCCAGTATGCCTACGGTGGACTTTGACAGCAGCAAGCTGGCAGGAGAAGGCATGGGCGTTGTCAATTTCATCAAGGAGCTGGGTTTAGTTCCGAGCAACCGGGAAGGCTTCATGACCATCGAGCAGGGCGGACTGAAGCTGGACGGCGAGAAGGTGACAGATAAGAAGCTGAATATCACGCCGGAGACCTTTAACGACGGCAAGCTGCTGGTGGAAAAGGGCAAGAAGAAAAAGATCGTGGTAAAGCTGGTGTAGGCGCTTTGCA
>JAUNBU010000031.1:2133-14416 GCA_030526925.1 Bacillota bacterium
GTGGAAAAGGGCAAGAAGAAAAAGATCGTGGTAAAGCTGGTGTAGGCGCTTTGCATAATAGATAAACAAAGAGGACAATGCGTTTGATGCATTGTCCTCTCTTTATGGAAAACACAGCTGGTTTGACGTAGTTAGTCAATTGGTCGATTTTGCTATTGTCAACATGCTTTGCGTTTCTTAGTTGTCAATACCAGCGTCAGGATCCCGGCAGCAGCTGCCGTCATCAGGATCAGGAGGATTCCAAGGGGAAGAGAATCTCCCGTCTGGACTGCCTTTTGGTCTGTGGCAGGATCCTTCGTGTTGTTTGTGTTGTTCGGTGTGGTGTCGGTCGTAGTCACCTCGCCGGTGATGATGTTCTCCTCGCCGACTATAATATCATCGCCGATTGTAGGAGTATCACCGCCTGTAGGATCGTTGGTCGGCGTATCCACCGGAATATCGTTTGTGCCATTGGAGCGGAGCAGGGCAACAGAGAGAGTTTGAGGAACGCTTCTCATACCGTACCCCAGCATTCGCTGGTATGGCTTGTCTCCTGCTGACGCATCAGTGGTGAATAAGTGGAAAGAGTCATCCGACAAAACCTTGTGGCTTTCATAGCTCATCTCGATGGTATCATCTGTAGTGCCGGTATTATCTGTATCATCTGACATCAGAGAAATCACGTTTTCCTCATTATCCTTGTTCTGAGCTGAATCTTCGTTGTCAACGGTAACGATTAGTTCATCTGAAACAGAGAGCACATCTTCGGTAGTGATAGTGGTCGTTTCTTCGGTTACAGGGTCTACCCTTTCTATTTCTGCGCTTTCGGGAATACTCTTTACGGTGAGATCTACCGCTTTGTTAGCATCGAAGGTAACCAGATTCTTGGTTTCCGTATTCGTTTCTTCAATTACCTCTACGTTAGCCTCAATTTTTGCGGTATCTTTAAACTCGTCATCAGGGGAAGAAATCCCATGAACGTAGTTGTAAAGCTCCAGGTAATAAGGGTTGTCGTTTGCCGTCGGGGTATGATGAGGTTTATCAGGATTATCAAAAACGGACCATACGGCTTTTTGAGTAAAGTATGCTCTTATGGCAGAGTCCGGCTCAAGAAGTCCAAATCCATAAGCATCGTTGGGATAACCGGCTTCCAGTGCACGCTTCAGTTTTTCTATCTGATCGTCTGTAATTTCAGATGAAGACAAATCGGAAGCTTCGTATTTTGTCGTATTTGTTGGCCAAGCGTAAGTCTCATCAATACAATATGTATGATATCCATCAATGATTCTGCCTGAAAGTTCACCCAGACCTGTATTTGACGGGATGAATACGTTTTCGGCTGTTGTTTCTGCAGCGGAAGCACCCGCCGGAATCAAAGTAGTTGCAATCAGTAATGCTGTTAAAACCAATGTCGTGAATTTTCTTTTCATAATTCCCTAAAGCTCCTCTTGTACTATACTAAATTCGTCTCGAATACTGGATTCTTTTGGTATTATATAGATGGACAGTCATAAACCGGTCACAAAATGGACTATTTTTGACCAAAAGCCAAAAAATAATATTTTTTGCTTTTTGTGACCGTTGGGGATATACTTGTGTAGTATAGGATGAAGCAGGAAAATACGGTAAAATCATCCGTATAAGCTCCGGAAAAAACGGATACATCTGAAAAAATGCATTTTGTTGACAGACATATAAGAGGAAGAAGCAGACATGACAGCACAGAAAACACCGCAGGAAATACCGCAAAAAAAACCACAGGAACAGACAAAGGACTTTTACTTTAAATTCCTGGGAAAGTTCGCCGTCTACTACGGCGGCAAAGAACTGAAGCCGCTGACCGGCGGCAAGAAGGTCTGGCTTTTGATCCAGTACCTGGCATATAACAAGGACCGTGAGATTCCCTTCGAGCAGATGCTGGAGAATCTGTGGCCTGAGGAAGAATACAGCAATCCGGTCAACGTGGTGAAGAATCTGGTCTACCGCGCCAGGAAGGTTTTGAGCGACCTTTGCGGAGAGGACCCGGGGTGCATCATCAAGCAGAACAACTGCTACCGCTGGAATCCGGAAGTAGCCTGCAGTTCCGATGCAGAAGATTTTGCAGCAGGACTGAAGCAGGCGGCAGACGCCGAGACGAGAGAAGAAAGATGTCGGCTTCTTGAAAAAACCTGCGCTTTGTATGAAGGACCCTTTGCTCCGGCAGCATCCCTCAGCGAGTGGGCAATGGCCAAGGAAAGGCTTTACGCCGATCTGTATGACAGAAACGCCTTTGCACTGAGCGAAATGATGCTGGAGGATATGCGGTACGTGGAGCTGATCGCTTTGTGCCGGCTGGCCATGGCGATGGACCCATACAACGAGCGGATCCACTGTCAGCTGATGAAGGCATACGCCAGGGAAAACCAGCGACCTCAGCTTGTCAAGCATTTCCGGCGGTTGACGAAGACCCTCAAGAAGGATCTGGGGATCGAGCCTTCCGCCAAGACGAAAGCACTTTACGAAGACCTGAGCAAGGAAACAAAGCGGACGGAGACGGACATCCGGAACATCAAGAAAGACCTGACGGAGGTCATGGTCGCCAAAGGCGCTTATTTCTGCGGCTATGAGATTTTTAAAAACATCTATAAGATCGTCTGCAGGGAAGATATGAGAAACGATACCGTGTCCAGCATCGCCCTGGTGACGGTGGTGAGCGGCTCCACAGGAGAAATGAGCGCAGCCGGCGACCGGGACCAGCGCAGACTGGCACAGCTGAAGGACTGCATCGTCCAGGGCCTGCGAAAGAACGACATCGTTACATACTACGGCGACAGGCAGTTCCTGGTGCTGCTGACATCGACGCCGCAACAGGCCGGCACCGCTACCATGGAGCGCGTCATCAGACAATACAAAAGCAGATACCAAAGCACCTCACTTCCCGTAAAGTGCTCCGTATCTGCTCTGGAAACGAATATAGAGGCGGATATTTAATGCGCAGCGCCTTAAAGCACCCGCGCCCGCAGCCCGAGGCGCCCGGACCTAAATCAGCGTCAAAAACTCCTTGATCTCCCTTTCCTCGGTGCCCCAGGAAGTCACCAGCCGTATAGCCTCGTGAGTCTCCGTCACGTAAGGCCAGCCCTCGAACATGACCTTTTCCTTGAGCTCCGCCACCAGCCCCTTCGGAAAAAGCGGAAAGATGAGATTGGTCTGCGGCGGGATGACGAAGTCGTAACCCTTGGCACGAATCCCGTCCGCCAGCAGCTTCGCCATGCGGTTTGCATGAGCCCCCAGCTGCAAATAAAGATCGTCTTTCAGAAGCGCCTCAAACTGGACACCCAGCAGACGTCCCTTTGCCATCAGGCCGCCCCGCTGCTTGATGAGGAACCGGGCGTCTTCTTTTAACTGATCGTTTACGATGACCAGCGCCTCCCCGAACATGGCGCCGCATTTGGTGCCGCCGATGTAAAAGGCGTCCGCGATCTTTGGCAGGTCCTTAAAGGAAAGGTCATTGCCTTCGGTGGTCAGGGCCATGGCGAGGCGTGCGCCGTCCAGGTACATCAGCAGGCCGTGCTCATCGCAGGCCTTTCGCAGGGCCAGCAGCTCTCCCTTCTTATAGATGAGCCCGGTTTCCGTAGAGTTGGAAAGGTAGATGATGCGCGGTTTTACATAGTGCTCGTCTTCATGGAAAATGAGCACTTCCTCGATGTCCTCGGGGCGCAGCTTGCCGTCTTCCGTGGGCACGTGGTTGATCTTGTGCCCGGTGGCTTCAATGGCGCCCGTCTCGTGGACGCAGATGTGACCCGTGTCGGCTGAGATCACGCTGTGGTGCGGTCTGAGAAAGGCCGCCAGCGCCGTCATGTTGGTCTGGGTGCCGCCCGGCAGGAAGTGGACGTCGGCGTCAGGACAGTCGATGAGCTGACGGATCTGGTCGGCAGCCCGATAGCAAAATTCGTCCTCGCAGTAGCCGTCCGCCAGGGTCATATTGGTTTCGATGAGGGCGTCAAGCACCTTGGGATGCGCGCCCAGGCTGTAGTCGTTTTTCAAGAAAATCATAATAGAAATTCCTCCCATTCTTTTTCTTTAAAGCCGGTCAAAATGAAGCGGTCGTCCAGCCACTTTTTCGCTCTCTGGCAAGTGCTGCACTTAGGGTACTCGATGAATAACATGGGAACCTCCTTGATGTTTGCAAGTTTTCAGTTCACTGATGACAATAGTATAACAGAAAACAGGGTGTATTTCAAAAAACCTTTGACTTTCGGGGCTTGTGCGTGTAGAATAAGAAGGTGCCGCGACAGTGGCATGATTTTTTCGTGTGAGCAGGATGGGGATCCGTCCGGGCCAGCACGGCTAAATGCAAAAAGCAGTTTTAGTTCGCCGAACCAAATTCCTTGGAAAGCCCGCGGCAGCGACCTTTCCATAAAAATTCCAGTAGGCAGGGCCGAAAAAGATCGCAAGGAGGCGATCCCAGTAGGTAGAAAGGAAACAGAAATGAGTTCATTTATTGCAAAGCCTCATGAAGTTGAACGTAAATGGTACGTTGTAGACGCAGAAGGCAAGAACCTGGGCAGAATGGCATCGCAGATCGCGGCTATCCTCCGAGGCAAGAACAAACCGACTTACACACCTCACGTTGACTGCGGAGATTACGTCATCGTCATCAACGCCGAGAAGGTAGAGGTAACGGGTAAGAAGCGAAAAGAAAAGATTTACAAGAGACACACCGGTTATCCGGGCGGCCTGAGAGAAGTGACCTTTGAGAAGATGATGGAAAAGCATCCGACGGAAGTGGTTCGCCACGCAGTCAAGGGCATGATGCCAAACGGCAAGCTTGGCAGGCAGATGTACAAGAAGTTAAAGGTTTACGCAGGTCCTGAGCATGAACACCAGGCTCAGAAGCCGGAAGTTTTGGATATTTAGGGAAGGGAGGAATTGAACGATGGCAAAGACACAGTATTACGGAACAGGAAGAAGAAAATCTTCAGTTGCTAGAGTGAGATTGGTCCCTGGTAACGGAAATATCACAGTAAACAAGAAGCCTCTGGACGATTACCTGGCAATGGAAATCGTAAAGAGAGAAGTAAAGAGACCGTTTGAGATCGCAGGCTGCGAAGGCAAGTTCGACGTGATCGCTACCGTACACGGCGGCGGCTACACCGGACAGGCAGGCGCCCTGAGACACGGCATTTCCAGAGCACTCTGCGAAGCTGACAGAGAAGCCTACAGACCGGCCCTCAAAGCCGCAGGCTTCCTGACAAGAGACTCCAGAATGAAGGAAAGAAAGAAATACGGACTCAAGAAAGCAAGAAGAGCAAGCCAGTTCTCAAAGAGATAACTTGTTCGAAAACTTCAGACGAAACGAAAAGCTGTTTTCCAGATGGAACGCAGCTTTTTTCATTTCTTATAAATCCTTTTTTCTAGGATAAGGCTTTGGTTCATCCGTCAAGCCAAAGATAAAATCAGTGCTTGTATCAAGCATAAGTGCCAGCCGTTCCTCTAAATTACTTTTTTGTGCTGTGAAAATTTAAGTTGAATTTTACAGCAGATTTTCATATAATTAAGGAAAGAATCAAAAGTAATAATATCTAAAGGAGTTGATTATATGTCTAGTATTTTGCCGGTATCTGATTTGAGAAATTATAACGAGGTCCTCAAAAATTGCCGAGTAGGGGAACCTGTTTTTTTGACAAAGAATGGCAGAGGCAGATTTGTAGTGCTTGATATCGAAGACTACGAAAAGGATAAAGCCGAGAAAAAACTGTTAGCAAAGTTGCAGGAAGCAGAAGAAGCTGTTGCAGATGGTACAGGTTGGATGAGCCTTGACGAATTAAAGTCCGCCATGGAGGAATAACCATTGATGAAATTAAGGATCAACCCTATTGTAATATCCGACTTGAAAGCAATTAGAGACTATATCGCCGAGGACAATGAAGAAGCTGCCAGAAGAACTATTGAAGAGATATATACTGGCTTTGAGAACATACAACGCTTTCCGGCAATGGGAGCCAATTTGTCAAAGAGAGTTAGTTTTAAGACGGATTATAAGTATTTGATTCACGGAAATTATATCACACTCTATCTTATCAAAAATGATTGTGTTGAGATTTATCGTGTAATCAATAGATACCAGGATATTACAAGCATTTTGTTTCGTTAGATAAAATGCCCCCACTCAAGAATGAGAAAACATGATAGCAGCAAGCCCCTTAGGAATGAATCGCAAAACATTCTCCTAAGGGGCTTTATCGTTGGTTTATTTGTCGAGACTGTAAATCATTTCAGTCCTAGACAAACCGAAGCGCCGTTTTCCAGATGGAAAGCGGCTTTTTTCAGTTGCCTTCATTCCGCTTTACAAATATGGCAAGAGCAGCATAGTGCCTTTTCCTTGACACAAATAGGCCCAAAAGAACGCTTGTTCTTCTGGGCCGGTTATGATATAATTGATAAAAAGAGATGACGATGGATATCAATTATAGTCGTTAAAAAGGAAGAGGGAAATATGAGAAATTATTATTTAAAGATAAGGGAAAAATTCATTCCGGATATAGCTTCGGGTAATAAAACACATGAATACCGTTTGGCTTCACCAGATAGAGCACAAATCAAAATTGGAGATACTTTGGTCCTTATTTCAAACCAAGACAAAAATGTTTTTATAAAAACAACCATAAAAAGTATTAAGCATTTTCCCGGTTGGCAAGAAGCATTAGAAGATAATTGGCAGAAGGATTTTAAAAGTTTGTATCGTACCATGGATGAAGCTTTAAAGGAATGTTACAGATTTTATCCCAAAATTGAGGTTGACACCTATGGGATTAATGTATATGAAATAGAGCCTTTAAAAGAAAATTCGTTAGATGCTAGTATACTGATTGATACTAATATCATAATCAAAAGAGAAAGCAATAATAATGCTTCTTTTGAAATTGCTAATCTTTTTAACTGGTTTGCAAAAAAACAGAGTCAAATATTTATACATGAGCTTTCAAAAGAAGAACTTAATAATTATGATAATGAGGAAGCGAAGAAAGCAATTTTGACCAAACTTAATTCTTATAACGTATTACCAAAGTTTCCCGATATTAAAGATGCTTTTTTTGAATCTATAGTTTCTCAGTATTCTAGAGACAAAAATAGCGAGATAGATAATAAACTATTAAAAGAAGTATATGATGGTAATGTGGGAGTGTTATTGACTGATGATAACCTCATGCTAAAAAAGGCAGAATCGCTATACATTAGAGACAGAGTACTAGCTTCCGCTGAACTGTTGTCAAAGTTTGAGCATTTTGATCCTAAAAATATTGAATACAAAATGTTAGCTGTAAAATTAAAAGAGTTTGGTGAAGTAGATCTAAACTCAAAATTTTTTGACACACTTCGAGAAGATTATGGTGGAATAGATTTTGATAATTGGTTTAAGAGGAAAACAAGAAATAAAGAGAAGGCATATGTTTTTGAAAACGAATCAGGAATTATACAAGGTTTTTTATATTTGAAAGATGAAGATCCTAATGAAATCGGGTACTTGCAGATGCGCCCTGCGCTTTCACCAAAGCGACGGCTCAAAGTTGGAACTTTTAAGATTGACAGCACAGGCTTTAGGCTTGGTGAAAGATTTTTAAAAATTATTTTTGATAATGCTATTAATAGAAATGTTGAAGAAATATATGTTACTCTTTTTGAAGATAGGCGTGATGATGTTAAGCAATTGAAAGAAATGATGGAGAGTTGGGGTTTCTATAGACATGGATATAAAGAAAATGGCGAACTTGTACTAGTTAAGGGGTTAGGAAAATATGATGAAACAAAAAGTCCAAAGTACAACTTTCCTATAATTAAAGAACAGGCAAGATATTTTTTATTACCCATATTCCCAGAGTATCATACAGATTTATTCCCCGATATGATATTAAAGAATGAAGATATGCATTTATATGAAGATAAAAAAGCACATCGTTATGCTTTGGAAAAAATATATCTATCGGGAGCGTATAAAACAGATGCAAAACCAGGCGATATAATGGTAATATATAGAGTAGGTGAGTCCAAACCTAAAAAATATTCATCAGTTATTACGGGTATAGCCATAATAGAAAGCTTAATTGATACAAAGTCAGTGGATGAATGTTTAGCTTTATGTAAAAATCGTTCCGTTTTTGAAGAAAATGAAATTATAGAAATGCACAAGAAGAGACCCAAGGTTGTCAAATTACTTGATTATAAACCTTTTAAAAGTAAAGTGACTTTAGAATATCTATGGAGCCAGGGAATCGTTATACCCGGTAACGGTCCAAGAACTTTTGATCCAATTACAAAAGAGCAATACGAGAATATTTATAAACTTGGAACGGAGAAATAATTATCATGAAAAGAAAAATCCTTATATCCATAAATCCAGAACACGTGAGAAATATTATTTCGGGAAAGAAAAAATATGAGTATCGAAAAATCGCGGCGAAGCAAGACATATCAGCTATTATTATTTATGAAACGGTGCCGACTAAAAGAATTGTAGCTGAAGCGGAGATTTTAGATGTTTTGGAACTTCCGCCAGAAGAATTGTGGCAGCAAACAAAAGAAGATGCAGGAATTACGAAAAAATTCTTTGATAAGTATTTTAATAATAGAAGTGTTGCATATGCATACAAATTGGGGGAAATAGTGGTTTATGATGAAATGAAAGAGCTAAAAGATTACGGATTAAAAGTAGCCCCACAGTCTTTTGTATATATTTAAAGTAAAATAGTTATTAACTTCAAATTCGCAAAAAAAACAACTCCTTTTTTAGGAATGCGCACAAGTGCGTTTACTGAGAAAGGAGATTTTTATGAAAAGAATAAAGGAAGTCAGCAAACTTTCCGGCTTGTCGAGACGTACACTCCAGTACTACGATGAACAGAAATTGCTGCAGGTCACAAGGTCGGCGGAAAACTACAGACTATACAGAGACGAGGATTTGCAGACGTTATGGAAAATTCTTCTGTATAAAGAAATGGGATTTCGTCTGGATAAAATAAGAAGTCTTTTGTCAATGGATGACCGACAAGCACAGAATATCCTGCAAGAGCACCTTGCTGGGATGAAAGCCGAGATCAGGGAATTAAACAAAAAGTGTCAACTGATTGGGATGATAAAGGAATCCGGAATCCCCGATCCTGACATCGCATCTAACGAGCAAAATACTAAAACATATCGTGAGAGAATCAGGGAACTCTTTAAAAACCTGTAATTTTTGAAAATCCAGGTATTGCTATCACGTTTACGTGATAGTTTATGATAAAGAAAAATGCTATTTATATCGCATTGCTTTAATCAATTTTGTGAGCGCAGCTGCTTCTTCTTCAGAGAGCCCGGAAAAATCAATAGCGCCTTTTTGCTCTACGCCAAGTAAATAGTCAGTGGATACTTTGAAAATTCGCGAAATGGCAATAAGAACATCGTAGCTAGGTAGACGCAGTCCCGTTTCATAAGCACTGATCACTGATTTAGTAAGTCCTAGCTTTTGCGATAATTGCAATTGTGTCAATCCGTTTTGAACACGCAATGTTTTTAGTCTGACACCAAAATCAACCATTTAAAAACCTCCATACACAATCATTGTACCCATAATGAGTATTTATATGGTTGACTTAAAATTGGATTAGTTGACTATAAAGCGTGAAAAGTGTATTATTATGATTGTAGAGGATTATTTTGGGGCATTCGGAGCTATTTTTGCTCGGATCGACTACATATGTTTATTTGTATTGTAGTTACACGTCACTGACGTGAATACAGATATTGGCAGCATAATGCAAGCATGAGATAAAATACAGGTTAAATACGTTAGGGGTATAGATATGTCTTTAATAGTATGTACTGAATGTGGAAAAGAGTTTTCGGATAGGGCTAAAAGGTGCCCGCAATGTGCGTGCCCTACAGAATATGTGTTATCAACGATAAATGCTAATAGTGATTCTTATACGAAAAGAATTGTCAGAAAGCCAGCCCCGGTTAGAATTAAACCATATTGTGAGATGGATAGTAATCGGGAAGAATATAATCATTTCCCGGAAAATCAATTCTGTTCTTCGGAAAAAACAAAAGGAATAACTAGTAAGTTTAATAAAATTGTTAATTATGTAAAAGCGGAAGGCGTGGGAAATATTGTAGATAGCACATTACGTTCAATTGATGACGCTGGTAAGGAATTAAAGGACGTGAGTGAAGAAAATCGAAATAAACTTTTTGAAAAATGCACTTTGCAATATCAACTGATAATTGATATGAGGCATGCAGGCTGGAATAAAGAAATCAAAGTTTATGACAGAGAGGGGGCAATGCTTTATAGAGGGCTGGCGGATTTTCATGGAAAACCTAAAGACGCATACTTAGAAACATCATTAGGAAATGATGTATTTAGAGTAAGGCAATGTAATCCAAATGAATACAAGTGGGAATTATTGCCGTCAGACAGATTCAATAAAATGATGGAAAAAGCTGAAATATATTTTGAACAGTCACAAGGAACAGTATTAACTTCGGTGCCATCAATAAAGAAAGAGGTTTATAGGCTTTCTGATTATAATTGGCGAATAGAAATGAAACCTTTGGGGCTAAGTTTTGATATATATGATGCAAACAAAAAGCAGGTCGCCAAAGTATATAAGAAGATATCAGGTAAAAGCGATATTTATGTTATTGACTATCAGGATAATGTGCTTCAAAAGATGTTTTTAGCGATAGTGATTGCTATAGACATATGTAAATCGCAATATGAACCCGGAACATTACGTGAAAAACTCGATTGGTAAAATACATAGTTGGGAGGGGTGTAAAAATGTCATTAATCGTCTGTTTCGAATGTGGGAAAGAGTTTTCGGATAAAGCTGAAGAGTGCCCTAATTGTGGTTGTCCTACAGAAGAAATACTGGCCAAGGTGGAAGAAAAAGAATTTAAAGATTCTGTTGCGACTAATTACAAGAACGGTAATAAGCGCAAGAAAAAAATATTAATTATATGTATTTCTATAGTCATATTAATTATTGCCGGTATATGCGTCAATGAAGTTCTAAAAGACAGATATGATTGGACTTCGTTGCATATGAGTGATATTTTACCCGAACCGGAATCAAAGAAAGGGTATATACATAGTAATTCTGAAGAATATTTGTGCTTGGATGTTTATAACACAGATGCTAATGACTATAGTGAATACTTAAGCAATTGCAAAAGTAAAGGCTTCTCTGTTGATAGTGAAAATATGGCGGATACATATTATTCTTACAATGAAGATGGTTATTATCTTACTCTCAGTCATGAGTCGTATAATAACATAATGACGATTATAGTAGAGGAGCCTTTGCCGCTTGAAACAATTGTTTGGCCGACAGAAGGTCCAGGAGCTCTTTTACCTGTTCCGGAATCAAATAGCGGACTAATTACATCTAACACTGCGGAAGAATTTTGCACATATGTGGGGGATATGCCTAAATATAAGTATGATGCATATGTTGACGATTGCGTTGATGCAGGCTTTGAAGTGGCGGTAGAAAGTGAAGATAAAAAGTATCAAGCGGAAAACACAGAAGAATATGAAATATTGATTGAGTATATTGGATGCAATGTAATGGAAGTTTCAATTAAGGAACCTATATATGCTGTAAAATTAAAGTTAGTATGTAAGGAAAATTGGGCGTTCAATACGTATGGATTGGATATATATTTAAACGGCGAGCAGGAATATTATCTTGGACATGGCGAAACTGATACGCTTGAATTGGAATTGAAAAAAGGAGAATATACTTTAGACTTCATTAGCGATGAAGACGAAAAAGTAAAAGGATCTGAAAAAATACAGATAGGCAGTAGTGCTAGATACAAGTATAAAATAACTTGCGGCAGTTCCAAGGTTAAAATCAAGAAAATTGAAAGTAAGAATCCACCATTAACGAATGAGGAAGCGGCAGGAATGCATTATGGTGATGTTGTTGATGCTTTTAAGAACGCTGGTTTTACGAATATAAAAATCAAAGCAGTGCGCGATATAAGTGCAGATAATAATGACGATATCTATGATACAAAGCAAGTTGCCATAAACAAAAAGAAATATTTTGACACATCTGATGAGTTCTTTGCGGATTCAAAAATTATTATAAGGTACCATGCAGCTAAAAAAATAAAGGTGCCTGACAACAGCTATGATTTGGAAGATTTAAATTATAATGAAATAGTCAGTGCCTTTAAAGAAGCTGGGTTTGCAAATGTTGATACTGAGACAGTAGTAACAGGAAGAAAAGGAAATGATTCAATCATTGTTTTAGTGGACCTTGCTCACGAATAAGAG
>JAUNBU010000032.1 GCA_030526925.1 Bacillota bacterium
GGAACTGAGTTTGGAAGAGTTAGAACAAATTGTAAATCAGGGAGAGGGGTATACCATATCTGATTTAAGGCGTGTCTTTGACAGATGGTATAACGGTCATTTGATAGAGACGATATATCCGCAATATCGGAATGTTGAGACCGGTAAACACAGTATTATCAGGCAAAAGGCGGTTGGTAATGCGTATGAAGAATTACAGAGCATGATCGGTCTTAAAAGCGCAAAAGAATTGATTGAAATGGCATTAACATATTATAAGGCGCAAAAAGTTCTGGGAAAAGATGAAACAAATTGGGATCGACCTGCATTTCATATGCTTTTCACAGGGAATGCAGGAACAGCCAAGACGACTGTCGCAAGGCTGTTTGCACAGATACTGAAGGATAATGGTATTTTGTCAGAGGGGAAGTTGATTGAAGTGGGGCGCGCTGACCTTGTTGGGAAATATGTAGGGTGGACAGCCCCGACCGTGAAGGCGTTTTTTAAAAAGGCAAAAGGAAACGTTCTTTTCATTGATGAAGCATATTCACTGCTGGACTCAAATGAGCATCTATATGGTGATGAGGCTATCGATACGATCGTGCAGGAAATGGAAAACCACCGAAATGATGTAGTTGTTATTTTTGCAGGATATCCGAAGATGATGTATGACTTCATCGCAAGAAATCCGGGACTGCGTTCAAGGATCGGATTTCATGTTCAGTTCGATGATTATTCTGCAGAGGAGCTTTTGGAAATTGCAAGATTGATTGCCGGGAAAAATGAATATACTCTGGAAGCTGCTGCAGAAAAAAGTCTGGTAGACTTTTTTGGAAAGATGAGAAAAATCCCTGATTTCGGAAATGGAAGGTTTGTCAGAAACATTATTGAAAAAGCCATGTTCAGGCAGGCTGCCAGGTTGATGGAAACAGAAATAAAACACGTAAAAGAAAGAGATATTCATACGCTGAAAAGAGAGGATTTTGACTTCTCTGTAGATTATGAAACGAATGAAAGAAAGGCAATAGGGTTCTAAGAAGCTTGAGTACGGGCTTTGAAACTTGTAATAAATGGAACGGTAATCTATAATTAACGGGAAGGAGTGATGAAAATGGCAGTTGCACCACCGAAGAAAATGCTTGGCATCAGTATTCTCGAAATACTGAAAAAGCATTCCGATATTGAACATCGGTTGACACAGAACCAGATCCAAAAACTATTATATCAGGAGTATGAGCTGAAAGCAGAACGAAAGGCGATCAAGCGAAACTTGATGGAACTGGTGGATGCCGGTTATCCATTAGAATGTGATACAGTGGTACGTGTCAATAAGGATGGAGAAGATGAGGAGATGCATACAAATTGGTATTTGGAAAGGGATATCAGCGATGTGGAACTGAGACTTCTCATCGACAGCGTGTTATTCTCAAGACATATTCCGGAGAAACAAAGTAGAGAACTGATTCGGAAGCTGGGTAATCTTTCTAGTAAATATTTTCGTACGAATACAGAGAATGTAAGCCGCGCTGGAGATGCGCAGCTTATAAATCCTCAAATTTTGTATACCAGAGAAGTTCTCGATGAGGCAATCAGCAAAGGCAAAAAGGTTTGCTTTCACTACAGCTACTTTGATGTTTACAAACAGGTTCGTATGAAAACAGATGAAGATGGAGTTCCGCTGCAGTATGTCGTCAATCCAATTCAAATGGTCGCAACTAACGGCAGATTTTATCTGATTGGCAACTATGACAAATACGATAATATCTCCCATTACAGGCTGAGCAGGATTTCTGAAATAGTAATGCTTGATGAAAAAGCGAAACCGAGACGTGAAATAAAAGGTCTGGAACACGGACTGAATTTACCAAAGCATATGGCGGAGCATATCTATATGTTTTCTGGAGAGAGCGCTGAAATCATATTCACTGCGAAGAAAAATTTAACATCTGAGATCATAGACTGGTTTGGGATGGATGTCAGCTTTATCAATACTAAATCAGATGAAATGGATGTAATAGTCCGTTGTAATATACAGGCATTTCGATACTGGGCGCTCCAGTTTGGAAAGTACGTTACCGTAAAGAGCCCACAAAGCCTAGTCGATACACTGAAGGCGGACGTGGCAGACATGGCATTACGCTATGGGATTTAGAAGGAGAAGAGAATGAGTATAAAGTACAATTATAATGAAATCATTGATATGATCGGAGCAAAAATTGATGAAGATGCGGGATCGTTTTACAGGAACAAAGCAGTAAATTATAGAGGGGAAGTACGGCATAGCGATGAAAAATATAGTGAGGTGGTTGCAAAGCATATCTATGACCTTGAGAAACAAGGAAAGGGCTTGAAGATTGATAAAGTCGATCATTCTAAGGAAAAAGAAACCATCGGGATTTTACATAAGCGAGAGCATATAAGCTTTAACAATACTAATAGAAATGAAGAAAACATTGCAAAGTCAATGGTAAAACAGAGAAGTAAATTTATTTCCAAGACCGGGAAGGAAATGGAGGCAGTAGACTATCAAGTGCCGGTAAATAGAGTATATCATTCCGGCGACGGTAAAATAGATTTGATTGCAAAAGGCGATCATCGGGTGACTATTTGCGAATTGAAAGATAATAAAAGCGAGGAGACTTTATTGCGGGCTTTGCTTGAGATTGAGACCTATTTCCGAAAAGTGTCGGAAGAAAAGTTGAAAAAATGTTATGATGCTGAGATTGTCGAAAAAGCTGTGATCATTTTTGCAAATACCAGACCTTATAATGATTTAAAGGATGAATTCGTAATGAAACTTCGTGATAAATGGGATATTGCAATTTATGAGGCAAAAATCGATCAGGTCGGTGATTGGCCGCAAGATGCTAGATACACATTATATCAAATTTATTGAGGTAGTAGAGAGGGGACGAGAGAATATGAACATACGTGTATTTAGAGGGACCCACCAAGTGGGAGGATGTGTAACGGAAATCACAACTGCAAAGACGAGGATCTTTGTGGATATGGGTAGTGAATTGCCCGGAATAGATGGAGAAAAAAAGCCCGAAACACTTTCCATTGATGGCGTTACAAACGATGTGAAAGCAGTGGATTGCAATGGGGTCCTGTTTACACATTATCACGGAGATCATACGGGGATGCTTCCGTTGATCCGAAAGAATATCCCGATGTACATAGGAGAAGGCGCAAAGGCAGTCTTTTATCTGCTGGAAAAACGCAGAAGAAATGGAGACCCCGAAGTTGTCAATGCGATGAAAACATTTCAAAATGAAGCAAAGTTTCAAATCGGAGATATTGAAATCACGCCAATCAGAACGGATCACTCCGCATTTGATTCATATATGTTCTTGATTGAAGGAGAGGGGAAAAAGATTCTTCATACGGGAGATTTCAGACTACACGGTGTCTTAGGAGATACTGTTATAAAATCTATAGAACATTTGAATGGTGAAGTGGATGTTGTCATTACAGAAGGGACAACCCTGTCGCGTAAAGAGCAAGAACCAATTACCGAAGAAGATATTAAAAAAACCGCCAATGTATTGATAAGAATGTATAAATACGTATTTGTGATCTGTGCATTAACTAATATTGACAGACTGGCTATGTTCCATGAAGCAACCCCGAGAGGGAAATATTTTGTTACTGATAAACCCCAGAAGGAAGTAATAGAAACAGCTAAAAAATATGGAAAAGAATATTCCTCAGAATATGCTTTTAAGAAGGCATTGATATATGGCGAGAATCTGGGGGTTAAAGAACGTGGATTTTGTATGCCGGTGAGAGGGGGTAAATTCTTCAAAGAAACCATTCCAGAATACACCTCTAAATATCCCGATGAGTGCTTGTTGATTTACTCTATGTGGGATGGTTACTTACAGCAAGAGGATAGTCCAATCAATGATTTGTTTTGCTATTTTAAAAATACTGTGAAGCTTCATACAACAGGCCATGCAGCCGGAGATGCGATTTATCAACTTTGTAAGACAGTGAAGCCAAAGAAAGCAATCATTCCGATCCACAGCGACAGTCCGGGAAAAATCCAGGTAGAAGAGTTCAGGGATAAAGTAGTCATATTGGAAGATGGTGAAATATATTTTATTTGAGGGTAAGCTTATTTAAGAATAAGTTAAAAAGCGGGGAAGTGCTTCCTCGCTTTTTAATGCCTTAAAGGCATTACTTTTGATAGAAAACAGGTATTAGACATAACTGAAGGGAAGGGGTATCATAGAGACAGGATATGAAAGAGTCACAAAACAGCCATGAAAGAGTGGCAAAAGGAGGACATGAATATGAGTAAAAATTTAGTGGCATATTTTTCGGCGAGCGGTGTGACCGCTAGGCTGGCTAAAACCGTTGCAGCAGCGGCAGGAGCGGATCTGTATGAGATCGTTCCTGCTGAGAAATATACCTCAGCTGACCTGGACTGGATGGATAAGACCAGCCGAAGCACGGTTGAGATGAAGGATCCGGCGAGCAGGCCTGAAATGGCAGGAGAGGCAGCAGATGTGAGCGCATATGAAACCATCTACGTGGGATTCCCCATTTGGTGGTACACGGCGCCACACATCATCAAGAGCTTTCTGGAAAGCCACGATCTTTCGGGAAAGAACATCGTGCTCTTTGCAACAAGCGGCGGAAGCGGCATGGGAAAGACGGAGCAGGACTTGATTCCTTCGGCACCGGGCGCAGTCTTTAAGGGCGGCAAGGTTTTAAGCGCCGGCACTTCCGAAGAAAAAATATCAGCCTGGATCAAAAAGCTGGGATTGTAAAAAGACCCGTGGCTGTAAGAAGACTTGAGAATGAGATTATAAGGAGGCAAAGAATGAGCAAAAAAGTTTTGATTTTATCGTCCAGCCCGAGAAAAAACGGAAATTCGGACATTCTGTGCGACCAGTTCGCAAAGGGAGCGGCGGAAGCCGGAAACGACGTAGAGAAGATTTTTCTGGCAGATAGGAAAATCAACTACTGCATTGGATGCGGAGCCTGCGTCAGCAACAAAGGAGTCTGTTCACAGGACAAGAAGGACGACGCAGCAGAGATACTGGACAAAATGGTGAAGGCCGATGTGATCGTTATGGCGACGCCGGTGTACTTTTACACCATGGCAGGGCAGATGAAGACCCTGATCGACCGATGCTGTTCTCGCTATACCATGATGAACGACAAAGAGCTTTACTTCATTGCAACGGCAGCAGTCAACAGCAAGCCGGCACTGGAGCGGACCTTTGAGGAGTTCAGAGGCTTTACGTCTTGCCTTGAAAATCCCGTGGAAAAGGGTCTGGTTTACGGTATCGGTACCTGGAATAAGGGCGAGATCCGTGATACGGAAGCCATGAAAGAAGCCTACGAGATGGGAAAGAGCTGTTAGACTTGTGAAAACACCAGATTTTGCAGGAATATAAGATTTTGATTTAAAGATTCCGGTCTGTGGGACGTATACGCAGATCGGTTTTGTATTTTTGTTTGCAAAAATAACGATTTTGAGGTAATAACGAAAAAAGAAAATGACGATTTTGAGAACACTTATTGGAGCATGCCTTTAGACAGAGGGCATGATGTGTAGTATAATAGATGCGTGAAAGAGATTGGAAGGCTTACAATAAAGGAGGGTTCCGATGAAATCATACAGAAAAGAGCTGCATTTTAATATTCCTGCGCGGCGGGGGCTCGTCAATATCACGAGGGATGTACAGAAGGCGGTGGATGAAAGCGGCGTCAGGGAAGGGCTGGTGCTGGTAAATCCTATGCATATCACTGCGTCGGTTTTTATCAACGATGATGAGAGCGGGCTCCATCAGGACTATGAGGACTGGCTGGAGTGGCTGGCACCGGAGAAGCCTTACGACAGATACCGCCACAACGGCTTTGAGGATAACGGCGATGCCCACATCAAACGTACTGTCATGGGCAGAGAATCGGTGGTGGCCATCACAGAGGGCAGGTTGGACTTCGGCACATGGGAGCAGATATTTTACTTCGAGTTCGACGGCAAACGGGATAAACGGGTGCTGATCAAAATCATCGGAGAATAAGGACCGAAAACCTTCTTTTTCCTTGGCTGAGCGCATACAGTTAAGGGGAGGGGAGGTTTTTTCAGTGAAAAGAAAGTTGAAAAAGTGGGAAAAAATCGGATGTTGGGCGGTGGCGGCCATGGTCCTGGCAGGCGGTGGCTTCATGGGCGTGAAGAATTTCGTGCCGGAGCAGAGGTCGCTGACTATCGTTGATGAGGCGTCTGTGGTCTCCAGTCAGACGCCTGCGGAGGGAAACGCAGAAAGCGGTGCTGAGGAAACGGCTGCGGCAACATCGGCGGAGACAGTGGACCTAAAGGTAGACGGCAAGGCTGCCATCCTTATAGACGGCAGCAGCGGCAAGGTCCTGTTCGAGCAAAATGCACATAAGCATCTGCCTCCCGCATCGGTGACGAAGGTCATGACCCTTTTGCTCATCATGGAGGGCTGCGATTCGGGAAAGATCGCGCTGGATGATAAGGTGACAATCTCCGAGCGGGCGGCTAGCATGGGCGGTAGTCAGATGTATATGGAGGTAGGAGAGCAGCACTCGGTAGAAGAGCTTTTGAAAGGCGTTATCATGGTGAGCGCCAACGATGGTTGTGTTGCCTTGGCGGAACACCTTTCCGGCAGCGTGGAAAGCTTCGTTGACTCAATGAATAAAAGAGCGGAAGAAATGGGGCTGAAGGACAGCCATTTCGTAAATACCAACGGGCTTCCGGTGGCAAATCATTACTCCTGTGCATATGATATAGGAATGATATCAAAGGAGCTGATGAAGTATGACAAGACCCACAAGTGGTTCACCGCATGGCAGGAGGATATACAGGTGGGACTTCCGGGAAAGAAATCCAAGTTCACCCTGACGAACACCAACAAGCTGATCCGAAGCTACAGCGGAGCCATCGGCGTCAAAACAGGCTTCACCCAGGATGCAGGATATTGCCTTTCGGGTGCGGCGGATCGTGACGGCACCAGAATGATCGGTGTGGTCCTGGGATGCAAGACAAGCGACATCCGTTTCGCGGAAATGGCAAAGCTTCTGGATTACGGCTTCGCCAACTATGAAACGGTGCAGCTGGCTTCCGAGGGCGAGAAAATCGATACGCTGAAGATCACAAAGGGCGATAGGGAAAAGCTCTTTGCCGTGGCAAAGGAGCAAATTGGCATCACGGTAAAAAAGGGTGAGGTCGATAAGGTAAAGACGAAGACCAAGCTGGACGAAAGCATCAGCCTTCCAGTCAAGAAAGGCGATCCGGTAGGGTCATTGGTTATATACGAAAACAAGAAAAAGACCGGCGAATATGAGCTGGTTTCCGACAGGGATGTAAAGCGAGCAGGCATCAAGACCATTTACATACGCATGATGAAAAAACTCGTATGACCTGACGGATGGGAGGAATCCCTTTGAATAGAAAAGGAACGTATTTTTTCTTTTCGGGATACTGCATGGTTGCTGCGGCTTCGGAGGTCTTAAGCAGATATCATATCTCAAACAGGATCGTCAAAGCACCGGTATCTCTGAGCGGCAGCTGCAACTTCGCCTTGCTGGTGGATCAGGAGGAGGAAGATATAAGCTGCTATATGCTGGAAAGAGAAAATCTGAAGCCAAGAAAGAAATACAGTACCTCGTGTAAATAGAACTGTTGAAAGAAAAGGGGAGCCGTGGTGTTGGCAAAAAGAAGCTGACAGCGCGCGGCTTCCTTTTTTCGTGTGCAGAGTTCACATGGGAGAAGCGTTTGTGGCGTCTAACAGCAGGTTCGTAATCAATACATGTAACATAGGTGTAACTTAACATTGAAAACAGTTTCCTAAAATTGGAATGTAAAAAATATGCAAAAATCCTTGAAACCATTGACTTTTCAACGTTTTTAGTGTATACTAATGACATATTAACCCTAAAAACGATAAATTTTTCAGATAAAAAGGCGGTAGACAAGGAGGAAGTTATGTTAACCAAAACAGTGACAAAAAGCAAGAAAATACTGGCGATGATAATGATCCTAATGCTCAGTATGACGGTTTTGGCAGTCCTGCCGATCATCGATGACGGCAAAGTATACGGTGTGGGAGAAACGGCTCAAGTGACTGCAAGTACTTTGAATGTAAGGTCCGGGGCGGGCACCAATTACTCCAGGATCGGTACACTCAAGAAAGGAAAGACCTTTACTGTCACAGGGACAGCAAAGGACCGGTCAGGGGTGACCTGGTACAAGCTAAAATACAATTCAAGAAACGGATATGTTTCCTCGAAATATGTTAACATAAAATTCGTTACGGTCACCGAAGTCTCCGGCACCACAGGCACTGTAAATGACGGTCCATTGAATGTGAGATCGGGTCCGGGGACTGGATATGGCAAGATAGGATCCATGGCGAAGGGAAAAACTTTCACTATAACAGGGAAAGCGCAGGCCGCCTCAGGGGTATGGTGGTATAGGCTCACGTATAATGGTAAGACTGGTTATGTTAGCTCTCAATATGTGACGGCCAAGTCCACGGCAGCAGCGGTGACGACCGTGACAAATACGACGGGAACCATCAGCAATGGTCCGCTGAATGTGAGAAGCGGTCCGGGGACAAGCTACAGCAAGCTGGGAACCATGGCCAAGGGAAAGACCTTTGCAGTAACGGGGAAAGCGCAATCATCCTCCGGAGTGTGGTGGTATACCTTGTCGTTTAACGGGAAGACAGGCTATGTTTGTTCTACCTATGTAACGACAAAAACGACGAGTACAACGACAGGAACTACGACCGGTACCGGATCGACCGTAACGGAATTGGGTACGGTTTCTGCCACAGTGACGGACGGTCCTCTCAACGTGAGATCGGGTCCGGGAACAAACAACGGCAAGATCGGTTCTTTGGCAGAAAAAAGTTCTATAACGGTTACAGGCAAGGTACAGGATGCTGCCGGTACATGGTGGTACAGAATCACCTATAATGGAACGACAGGCTATGTATGCTCCACCTATGTGGCATTGGCAGAAGAAGGAACCACCGGAGGAACGACAACTACAGTGGTCACTTTCCAGGTGGGTACTGTCAACACAGGAAATAGTACATTGAATGTAAGGAGCGGTGCAGGGACAAGCTATAGCAGACTGGGTTCTCTTCCGGGCGGAAGTGTGGTGACCATCACAGGATCTGCCAAAGCCAGCAATGGCAAAGTATGGTATACATATCAGTTCAGCTCCTCAAAGGTAGGATATATCTGTTCGGATTATGTCAGCGTGCAGACGGTGACTTCTGATAATGAATTTGAAAGCTATATGACGAGCCAGGGTTTCCCTGAAAGCTATAAGGCTGGACTGCGGGCGCTCCACGCGGCTCATCCTCAGTGGGTATTCAAGGCTGTGAACCTGGGATATGATTGGTCTGAGGCGCTGAGTGCAGAGAGCAAGGTAGGCATAAACTTGATAAGTTCATCCTCTCCGGTATCTTATAGATCAACAGCAAGTGGTTCTTATAATTCGAACACGAAAACATGGACTACTTTTGACGGCGGATGGTATGCAGCAAACTCGACCGTCATAGCATATTATATGGACCCAAGAAACTTCCTGACTGATTCGGGCATCTACCAGTTCATGACCCACAACTATGACGGCAGTTCGCAGAATGTAGAGACCGTAGGAGCTGTTGTAAAGGGAACTTTCATGGAAACGCGAAATCCGGGCGGTGGATATTCCAATTTCAAGACGCTGATCAACGATGCAGGAAAGGCAGCCGGTGTAAATCCGAATGTTTTGGCAGCCATGATCGTTCAGGAGCAGGGCACCAATGGAACCAGCGGCTTGATTTCCGGTACATATAGTGGATATTCGGGTTACTACAATTTCTTTAATATCGGAGCATATGCGGCAGATGGAAAGAATGCAGTGCAGAGAGGGCTCTGGTATGCGAAAGGGGAAGATGAAGGAAAGACCTCTTATGGCAGACCATGGAACAGCGTATATGCGTCTATCGTAGGCGGAGCAGAATTCTATTCCAAAGGATATGTATCCAAGAGCCAGAATACATATTATACGAAGAAGTTCAATGTAAAGAACGGGCTTAACAACGTAGCATCACATCAGTATATGACCAATGTAGCGGCAGCTGCATCAGAGGGCAGCATCGTGAGAAAAGCATACACGGGCAATTCCAACTATCCGGTCGTATTCGAGATACCGGTATACAACAACATGCCGGCAGCCGCTTGTCCGCTGCCATAGCGAGTCTCCACAGGCATTGGTTTTCGCAGGACGGTTTAACAGAAGGAGTTTGATATGATTTTGTGCAGCAAGAGCGAAGACATTATGGAAAGGTCATTGAGAAAAATCATTATATTTGTCGTTGTTGTGGCGTTTATGATCCCGCTGCTGACACCTCAGGTGTTTGCAGCCTCATCCGTATCCATAAGCGGAGGAGATAGTGTGAAGGGTGGAGACACCTTTACGGTGGTAGTCACCTACAACGGAGACAATATTGGTCGTGTGAACGGCGGCTTGACGTATGATACCGGTAAGCTGTCATACATTTCCGGTGGCAGCAGTACAGGGAATACCGGATATGTCCAGCTGAGCAAGGCGGGAACAGGAGAACCACTTTCCTTTTCCATAAAGTTTCAGGCAGTTTCGGAGGGAAGTACTCAGCTGACGGTAAGCACCATTGATCTGTATAATCTGGACGAAGAATCCATGGATAACCCATCCGGTTCCAAGACAGTGAACATCAGCGGCAATGCGGCAACCAATGAGTTGATCACGGAAACCACATCTGAGGGATCAACGGTAGAAACTACGGAAGGCTTGGACGAAAAACCGGAGGAAGGAATCAGCAGCACGGTGGTTTTGATAATCGCCATAGCTGTGGTGCTGGTACTGATCGCTATCATCGCAGCGGTGCTCATAAGCAAGAGAAAGAAGCCGAAGGGTCCCGGCGGAAATTCCGGCGGAAGTCCTGACACGAAGGGAAGCGGCGCCAAGAAGACGCTGGCTGAGGAGAATCCGTTTGAAAGGCAGGACGCCCGGGAAGAGCATATAGAACCGGAGCCTGATGAGCTTTTCCATGGAGGATACGAGCCTCAGGATAAGGGCGAGACCGTTGCCGGGCGAAGCGCCAAGTACAGAAACGCCAAGGCTGATACTCAGACTATCAAGACCGATAGCTGGGATGAGTGGGAAGGATACGACGACGGCGATCGATAGGGCGGACCGTACAGAAATCAATGAGAAAAAAGCCTGATAATGTAGTGGCTGCGATGTCCTCGCTTTGCTGCGGATTACGCCGCCACTACATTATCAGGCTTTTGCTTGTACGGCTATCGCCGCAGCCTACTTCAAATTTTCGGGGTTGAGGCAGCCGAGCTCCGGCAGGACGAACATGCCGTCATTGCGGATGAGTACGTCGTCGAAGTAGATCTCGCCGCCGCCGTACTCCGGTCTTTGGATCATGACCAGATCCCAGTGGACAGCCGACTTGTTGCCATTTGGCGCGTCTTCGTATGCCATGCCCGGCGTCAGATGGAAGCTGCCGGCGATCTTTTCATCGAAGAGGGTATCCTTCATCGGGTCCAGGATATACGGGTTGACGCCCAGGGCGAACTCTCCGAAATACCTGGCGCCTTCGTCGGTATCCAGCAGCTGGTTGATGCGTTCCTCGTTATTGGCAGTCGCCTTGACGATCTTGCCGTTCTTTACCTTGAAGACGATGTTCTCATAGGTGAAGCCCTGTTCTTCCGACGGTGTATTGTATGAAATGGTCCCGTTCATGGATTCACGCACAGGCGCCGTGTAAACCTCTCCGTCAGGAATGTTCCGCTCTCCGTCGCACTTGATGGCAGGGATGTCCTTGATGGAAAAGCTCAGGTCGGTGCCCGGCCCTTTGATCTTTACCTTGTCGGTACGGTTCATCAGATCTACCAGGGCATCCATGGCGGTGCTCATTTTCTTGTAATCCAGCGTGCACACGTTGAAATAAAAATCTTCGAATTTTTCCAGGCTGCTGTTGGCCAGCTGTGCCATGGAGTTATTCGGGTATCGCAGAACCACCCATTTGGTCTTGTTAACTCTATAGTCCAGCACCGGTCTTGTCAGCTTGCTGTAAAGGTTCAGCTTTTCAGACGGCACATCGGAAAGCTCCGCCGTATTGCCGCCTGCCCGGATGGCGATGTAGGCTTGCATGCCTTTCATCTGCGCCAGCTGATATTCGTTCATGAATTCGATCTGTTCCTCGCTGCATCCCAGCAAGATTTCCCTGGTGATGGCGGAATCTCTGATCTCGCTGTAAGGCAGCCCGCCACATTCGTAGACGTTTTTGATGATCTGACGCACCAGATTTTTGCAGCATTCCCCTTCGTAGCTGATGAGCACCTTGTCGCCTTTTTGCACGTTGCAGGAATAGTGTACCAGCAGGTCTGCCAGTTTTTTGATTCTTGGGTCCATAATTTCCTCCTTGATATATGTCAAATTCTTTAATTTCCTGTAGCCTATTATACCCTAAATGTGGTATTTTTAAAAGGAGAGAATAATTCGGAGGTCTGATATGAAACACGTTTTTATCATGAATCCGTCATCGGGGAAGAAAAAAAAGAGAATTGCCTTCGTGGAAAATCTGAAAGCGTCTGCCGAAGCGCTGGGTGCAGACTACAGCCTTTACTATACCAAAGGGGCAGGCGACGGCCAGCGGTATGCAAAGGAGCTTTGCGCTGAGCATGATGCCAGAGGCGAAAAATTGCGCCTCTACGGCTGCGGAGGCGATGGGACTATCAACGAGCTGGTAAACGGTGCTTTCGGCTTTGAAAACGTGGAAATCGGCGCCATTCCCCTGGGTACCGGCAACGATTACGTGCGAAACTACGGAGATGTTTCTGATTTTCTGAATATTACAGGGCAGATAAGGGGCGCTTCGGTCCCTAGCGACTTGATCCGGTACCGGGCGGAATACGAGGGTCATATTACCGAGGGCTACTGTGCCAACATGTTCAACATCGGCTTTGACTGCAACGTGGTGGACCTGACGGCCAGGGTAAAAAGCCTGCCATTTATCAGCGGCTCCCTGGCTTATCTGATTTCGGTGGGGATCATTCTGATCAAAAAGAAGGGCGCTGATCTGCGGATCGAATATGCAGACGGCAGCGTTAGCGATGGAAAGATCCTCCTGACGGCTATCGCCAACGGCTGCTACTGCGGCGGAGGTGTAAAGGGAGTGCCTTACTGCAGCCTGGACGACGGGCTGATGGACGTCAGCGTCATCAAAAACGTGTCGCGCTTGTTTTTCGTGGCGCTTTTCCCCAGCTACGCCAAGGGGATACATATGGAGAAAAAAGCAATTCAAAAGCGTGACGTGATAAACTACACAAAAGAAAAGACTCTCACCGTTACGGCCAACGGAGAGAGTCTGCGCCTTTGCACAGATGGAGAGATAACGACCCAGAAGCGGATCGAATTTTCCATGGTGAAAGACGGATTCCGGTTTATACTGCCGGAAGGTCTTTAGAGCTTTTTATGGAAGGGCTACGGTTATGACCTCCGAAAGAGTGACGATGCCCTTGAGAGAAACGCTTTCCACGGCCCCGTCCTTTACAGTAACGTCGGAAGCCAGGGTGCCCTCGGGCTGCTGGAAGGTGAAGGAATGAACGCCGTCCTCCAGATCCTTGGCAATGGCAAAGGATGCAGCCACGGTGCCGGAGGCGCAGCTCCCCTCGAAGTATGTGGAGTCCACGTCCTTTACATAGACAACCGGGGTCATCAGATCGTTGGCCGTGTCGCAGAACATGACGCCGAAGGCAGGAAGGTCGGGGAGATACTCCTCGTAGATCAGGTCCTTCAGGCGCTGGAAAGTGTCTGCCATGGGAGCAACGTCTTTTAAAATCAGGTGGGAAATGCCGTCGATGTTGACCAGGATGCCGCCGGTGTTTAAGCCCAGTTCTTTGGCGGAAAATTCCCTGAAGGAACCGGGCACGGGCATTTGCATATCAACCTGGCCGGTGTCGGCGTCGATCTTTGCATCAAGGGGATGGTCGCAGCCGCTTACCTTGACGGTGATGCTGGCGAGAGGCGGCGTGTGAAGCTGTGATCTGTAAAGTGCAAAAGCTCTCGAAGCGTTGCCGCAGAACTCCAGACCGCACATTTCCATTTGAGGGTAGGGGCTTTGTG